>CAZRPD010000014.1:0-47380 GCA_964601775.1 uncultured Caulobacter sp.
CACCCACATCCCGACCTATCTGCACCGGGTCGGCCGCGCCGCGCGGCTGGGGCTGCGGATGCGGTTCTAGCGGTCCAGCTGTTCGGCGTAGCGGCCCGGCGAGATGCCGAACGACTTCTGGAACAGGGTCGCGAAAGCGCTGAGGCTGGAAAAGCCCAGGGTGCGGGCGACCTGGGTCGCCGACTGGCGCGCGCTGAGCATGGCGGCGGCCTGGGTCATGCGCAATTGCTGGCGCCAGGCCACGAAGGTCATTCCGGTCTCCAAGCGGAAATTGCGGGTGAAGGTCCGGCGGCTCATGCCCGCCGTATCGGCCCAGGCGTCGATGTCGCGCGGGTCGGCCGGATCCTTGCGCAGCGCCGCGCAGACCCGCTGCAGCCGCGCATCGTCGGGCAGGCGCGGCCCGGCGTCGGTCGAGGACGGCGCGCGGGTGATTTCGCCCAGCATCAGGCGGACGATCTCGCCTTCCCGCCCGGCCTCGTCGTAGCGGGCGTCGAAGGTCAGGAACTCCTTCACCAGGGCGTGCAGGAACGGGCTGATGTCGATGACCCGCAAGCCATCGGGCTGCGGTGAGGCGTCCACGGCCACGTACAGCACGTTGTAGGCGGCGGGTCCCCGGCAGCTGACCTCGTGGCGCATGCCGGCCGGGATCCAGACGCCGCGACCGGGCGGCAGAACGATCGCCGCATCGCCCGCCCGCACGGCCGCGACGCCCTCCAGCCGGTACGAGAACTGCGCGCGATCGTGGGCGTGCGGCGGGTCGTAATAGCCCTTCGGCGAACGACCGTAGAAGCCGACCACGGGTCGGACCGGCGGATGGTCGGCGCTGCTCTGGTCGATCGGAGGTTCGGCTAGATCGCGGACGGACAACGGGATTCTCTGAACTGGCTGCGCGCGACAGGTCTGCCTGAAAGGCCGATCTGGAACGGGTCGATATGTTCCGCGATCGGGCCAAAGGCGTGCGCGATCATTGCGACTGGTTCTCAATAGCGCTAGGCGACGCCGAATTCAAATTGGCTTGACCACAGAGAGTCATCGGGCGTGAAGACGGCGGGCGTCGTGCAAGGCAAATCCAAGGGCAAGATTGGCGACGGCATGGACGTCGCCGCCCGCATCGTGCTGGCCATTCCGGGCGCCTATTACGCGGCCGCCGCCTGCGCGATGCTGCTGGCCCGGACGCTTCCGGCCGCGCGGCTGGACGCCTCACTATGGGCGACCATTCTCTCGTTCGCGATCTACTGCGCCCTGGTGATCTGGATCTTCGCCGCCGCCAGCGCCCTGCGGGCTGGCGCGGTCGTGGCGGCCATCGGCCTGCTGGCTTGGCTGGGCGCGGGGTGGGCGGCATGAAGAAGCAGGGCTTCAGGCAGTCCCAAGCTGGCCTGCACACCTGGACCGGCCTGCTGGTCGGCTGGATCCTGTACCTGATCTTCCTGAACGGCACGGTCAGCTACTGGCGCGAGGAGATCACCCGCTGGTCGCGCCCAGAGATCGCCGCGACCAAGGACCTGGAGACTGTCGCGCGCGGCGCGATCGCCCACCTGGCCACCACCGCCCCCAAGGCCGCCTCCTGGACCATCACCCTGCCCGAGGAACGGGCCAGCGGCGCGACGGCGACCTGGAAGGCCAAGGGCAAGCCCGCCTTCCGCCGTGGCACGGATCCGAACGCCGTCACCATCGGTCCGGACGGCAAGCCCGTGACGGTGCGCGACACCGAGGGCGGCAACGCCTTCTACCGGCTGCATTTCGACCTGCGCTACATCCCCGTCCTGTGGGGTCGCTGGGTGGTCGGCTTCTGCACGATGTTCATGCTGGTGGCGATCGTCAGCGGCGTGATCACCCACAAGAAGATCTTCACGGACTTCTTCACCTTCCGGCCGGGCAAGGGCCAGCGCAGCTGGCTGGACGCGCACAACGCCCTGGCGGTGCTGTCGCTGCCGTTCCACGCCATGATCACCTATACCGGTCTGATCACCTTGATGGTGCTGTACATGCCGTTCGCGGCGACGGCGAACTATCCGACCCTGAAGGCCTACTACGCCGCCACGGCGCTGCCAAAGCCCCCCAAAGCGTCCGGCGAGGCTGCGCCGCTGGTCGACATCGGCCACGTCCTGCGCGTCGCCGAAACGACCTGGGACGGCGGCAAGCCCACCGTCATCCGCATCGACAATCCCGGCGACAAGGCCGCCCTGATCACCGCCTATCGCAGGCCCAGCGAGACCCTGGTCGACGGCCGCCACGAGATCGTCCTGGACGGGGTCACCGGCGCGATCCGGTCGACTGCCGAGCCCAGCTCCAGCGGCATGATCGCCCGGGGCGGCATGGTCGGGCTGCATGCGGCCCGCTTCTCGCCGATGACCCTGCGCTGGTTGTTCTTCCTGTCGGGCGTCGCCGGCACGGCCATGGTCGCCACCGGCCTGATCATGTGGACATCCAAGCGCCGCGCCAAGCTGGAAGGTCGCAAACACTTCGGCTTCTGGTTGGTCGAGCGCCTGAACATCGGCACGGTCGCGGGCCTACCCCTGGCCATGACCGGCTTCCTGTGGGCCAACCGCCTGCTACCGCTGAACCTACCAAACCGTGGCGACTGGGAAGTCCACGTCATGGCTCTAACCTGGCTGGCCATGCTGCTGTACGCCTTCGTCCGTCCGCCACGCCGGGCCTGGGTCGAGCAGTTGGGCCTGACCGGCCTGGCCCTGGTGCTGCTGCCGGTGTTCGACCAGGCGGCCACCGGTCGCGGCTTGATCGACAGCCTGAAGGCCGGCGACGGCGCGCTGGTCGGCATGGAGCTGGGCCTGCTCGGTCTGGGGGCGGCGTTCCTGCTGATCGCTTGGCGCGTCGCCAAGCCGAAGGCGCCCCGCAAGCCCGAGCGCGTCCGGTCGCCGCAACTGGCGGAGGCCCGCGGATGATCGTCCTGGCCCTGCTTTTCAGCCTCGCCGGCTTCGCGACCCTGGCCCTGGCCATGGACCGCCACCACCAGGCCGTTCATCGCATCCGTCCGGCCAAGCGCCGCAAGCGGCTGATGCAGCTGGGCGGTTCGGCGGCGCTGACCCTGTCGCTGATCACCAGCGTCCTGGCCTGGGGGCCCGCCTACGGTTCGATCGGCTGGCTGGGCGTGCTCAGCGTCGGCGCCGCACCCGTGCTCCTCGTCCTGACCTACGCGCCGCATCGCCTGGCGATCCGCCGAAAACCCTAAACCCGCCTCCCCTCCCCGAAACGCACAGGAACCTTCGCCTTGTCCGAACCCTTCCGCACGTCCGTATCCCGCCTGGCCCTGCTGGCCGCCCTGGCCATCACCTCCGCCGCCCACGCCCAGACGACCGAGGAGAACACCGTCGACAGCGTGCTGGTGACCGGCCGCACCGAGGGCTACCAGGTCAAGGGCACCAACACCGCGACCAAGTTGCCGCTAACCCTGCGCGAGACGCCGCAGTCGCTGACGGTCTTCACCCGCCAGCGGATCGAGGACTTCAACCTGATCACCGTGGCCGAGGTCTTCGCCCAGACCCCGGGCGTCAACGTCCAGCAGTACGATTCCAACCGGATCCTGTTCAACGCCCGCGGCTTTGCGATCACCAACTTCCAGTTCGACGGCGTGCCGACCCAGTACACCACGGGGGCCGGCGGCAACTCGGTGCTGTCGGACACCTCGATCTACGAGCGCATCGAGGTCGTGCGCGGGGCCACCGGCCTGGTCACCGGCGCGGGCGATCCGTCGGCGACGATCAACATGGTGCGCAAGCGCCCGACCGAAGACTTCCGCGCCTCGACCAGCCTGTCGGCCGGCTCGTGGAACTATCGCCGCGGCGAGTTCGACCTCTCCGGCCCGCTGGCGCTGAACGGCAAGGTGCGCGGCCGCCTGGTCGGCGCCTATACCGATCGAGAATCCTTTGTCCGCTTCCAGCATGACCGCTCGCCCAGCCTGTATGGCGTGGTCGAGGTCGACCTGACCGACAACACCCGCCTGCGCGTCGGCGCCGACTATCTGCGCACCGACTCGCAGGGCGGCGCCTGGAGCGCCTCGCCGCTGTTCTTCCGCGACGGCTCGCGCGCGGAATTCCCCCGCTCCTACAGCGCCGGCGCCAAGTGGAACCGCTGGGAGCGCGACAGCTACAACGTCTTCGGCGTTCTGGAGCACGACTTCGGCGGCGGCTGGGTCGGGCGCGTGGCCTACAACAACCGCTCGACCAACACCGAGAGCTTGCTGCTGGCCGGCTCCAACAGCACCGGTTTCGCCGACCGCACGACGGGCCGCGGCCTGACCATCTCCGACACCTATTCGGTCAGCGAGACGCGGGAGGAGTCGATCGACGCCTATGCCTCGGGTCCGTTCGAGGCGTTCGGTCGCCAGCACGAACTGGTCGTCGGCGGCAACTTCTTCAATCGCAACCTGCGCACCATCAACGCGGCCATCACCAGCCGCCCCTACGCCGTCAGCGCCTTCCCCAGCATCTATGACTGGAACGGCGAGATCGGCCTGCCCGGCGTGTCCAACACCGGCAAGCCGCGCAGCATCGCCAACACCACCGAGGCCGGCCTCTACGCCGCCGTGCGCCTGAACCCGACCGACCGCCTGAAGATCATCGCCGGCGGCCGCTTCAGCGACTGGGACACCAAGACCGACAACTTCAGCACGACGACGGGCGCCTACACCACCACGACCGGCCGCTATGGCGAGAGCCGCATCGCCCCCTATCTGGGCGTGCTGTACGACTTGGCCAGCAACCTGACGGCCTTCGTCAGCTATGCCGATGTCTTCCAGCCGCAGAACCTGCGCGACAAGGACTTCGAGCAGATCGCGCCCAAGGTCGGCGGCAACTGGGAAGGCGGCCTGAAAGCCGAGTTCTTCGACAAGCGCCTCTACGCCTCGCTGAACGGCTTCTACATGGAGCAGGACAACGTGGCCGAGATCGACCCGACCGCCCTGCCCAACAGCCTGCCCGATGGCAGCACGCCCTATCGCACGGTCAGCGGCGTCAAGACCAAGGGCGGCGAGTTCGAGGTCTCCGGCGCGATCACCCCGGCCTGGAACATCACTGGCGGCTATACCTACACCCACAACGAAGACGCCAAGGGCCAGCGGTTATTCACGGTCAATCCGCTGCACATGCTGAAGCTGAACTCGACCTACAAGCTGGGTCGCTGGACCCTGGGCGGCGGCGTCAGCTGGCAGACCGAGGTGTTCCAGAACATGCAGGCGCCGACGGGTCGCTTCACGGCGGCAGGCGCGCCGATCCTGGCCGCCACGCGCGTCAGCCAGGGCGGCTACGTCCTAGCCGACGCCCTTGTGCGCTACGCCTTCAACGACAAAATCAGCGTCGGCGTCAACGCCACAAACCTGTTCGACAAGCAGTACTACCGCAATGTCGGCTACTTCAACGGCGGGTACTGGGGTGAACCGCGCCGCGTGCTGTTCAACCTGCGCGCCCGCTACTAGGACGCCTTCGGGGGTCGCCCAAAAGGGAATGGCGGCGGCCCCCGAACGTTTTTAGCAAGACGCGGGAACGGAAGGCCGATTGGCCGGTTCTTATCTGCGTCCACATAGCGGCTTCACAGCCCTGGGACCAGCGGCCCGGCCTCACGCCCCCCCGACAGACGCCGGGCCGCACCTTCCCCAAATCGAGACCCAAAACAGATACCGGCCCTTTCCGTGCGCGGCGACGCGGCCTAGTGGGTGCGCCTGGGGGAAACGCGTAACTCGTCGAGTGACACCGTGCCCGATCGCCTCTCGCTTACCACCGCCCGACTCCCGAAGGACGCGCGAGCCCTGGCGTGGTGAGGCTGCGCCGGCGGGGCCTGGCGTCCATCAACGCCGAAGTCCGCGACGGCATCGTGCCCGCCGCCGACGGCGTGACCGTCGCCCCCGCCAGCGGCGCGCCGATCGATCCTCCGCACAAGCGCTCGTACCGGGTGGTGGCGATGATCATCGCCTGCGCGCTCTTCATGGAGCAGATGGACGCCACCGTGCTGGCGACCGCCCTGCCGACCATGGCCCGCGACTTCGGCGTGCCCGCGCCCAGCCTCAGCTCCGCCCTGACCACATATCTGCTGGCCCTGGCGATCTTCATCCCGGCCAGCGGCCGCCTGGCCGACCGCTTCGGGGCCAAGACCGTGTTTCGCCTGGCCATCGTGACCTTCATGCTGGGCTCGATCCTGTGCGGTCTGGCCCCCAACCTGCCGACCCTGATCCTGGCCCGCTTCATCCAGGGCGCCGGCGGGGCGATGATGATCCCGATCGGACGCCTTGTCCTGCTGCGCTCGGTCGCCCGGCAGGACATGGTCTCGGCGACGTCGTGGCTAATTATGCCGGCCCTGATCGGTCCGATCCTGGGCCCGCCGATCGGCGGTTTCATCGTCACCTATCTGGACTGGCGCTGGATCTTCTACCTGAACATCCCGATCGGCATTCTGGGCATCGTCCTGGTCTCGCTGTTCATCGACGAGATCCGCGGCGAGAAACCGCCAAAGGCCGACGGCGTCGGCTTCCTGCTGTCGGGCGTGTCGCTGGGTTGCCTGCTGTTCGGCTTCGAGATGACCAGCCGCACCGGCGAGCTGCCGGTCGCCCTGGCGCTGATCGCCATCGGCTTCGCGGCCGGGGCGCTCTACATCCGCCACGCCAGACGGCATGTCGCGCCGATCCTGGACCTGACCCTGATGCGCGTGCCGTCCTTCCGGCTGTCGGTGATCGGCGGCTCGCTGACCCGCATCACCCAGGGCGCCCAGCCGTTCCTGCTGCCGCTGATGCTGCAGCTGGGCTTTGGCATGAGCGCGGCGGTCAGCGGCACGATCACCATCGCCGGGGCAATCGGCTCCCTGGCCATGAAGAGCCTGGCCCCGCGCCTGCTGCGCCGGTTCGGTTTCCGCGACAGCATGATCGTCGGCGGCCTGGCCGCCAGCGCCGGCTATGCAGCCTGCGGCTTCTTCCGGCCCGAATGGCCGATCTGGCTGATTTTCCTGACGTTGCTGCTGAGCGGCTTCTGCATGTCGTTCCAGTTCACTGCCTACAACACCATCGCCTATGACGAGATCCCGCCAGAGCGAATGAGCGCGGCGACCAGCTTCTATTCCACCTTCCAGCAACTGATGCTGTCGATGGGGATCTGCGTGGGGGCTGGGGCGCTGCATGTCGGCATGCTGGCCGGCGGCCACGCCACGCCGCACCTGCGCGACTTCACCATCGCCTTCCTGGCGGTGACGGCGATCTCGACCTCGGCGACGATCTGGAACCGCCGCTTCGACAAGGACGCCGGCGCCGAGCTCAGCGGCCGCAAGGCGGCCTAAGCCGCGCGGGCGCTTTCGGCCTCGGCGGCCTGGGCCGCCCACAGCTGCCGCACCAGCCACTGGGTGGCGTCGTCGTTGGTCGAGCGCTCGTGCCAGGCGACGTAGTAGTCGAAGCTGGGCACGCTGACCGGCGGCTCGAACACCGCCAGGCCGTAGACGCCCGCGAAGTAGCGCGCCGCCCGAGAGGGCAAGACCGCCAAGGCGTCGGTCTCGGCGACCAGATAGGGAATGCTGGAAAAGCTGGGCGCCGACAGCAGCATGCGGCGGCTGGCGGTGTCGACGCCCTCCCCGGCCAGCGGCTCGGCATAGCCGTCGCCGACCAGCGCCGCGACGTGCGGCCAATCGAAGAAGCGCTCGGCCGTGACCGCCTGCGCCAGGATCGGATGGTCGCGCCGGCAGACGCACAGGCGATGCTCGGTGAACAGGCGCTTCCACAGCACGCCGGCGTGCTCGGGGCGATAGCCGATGATGACGAGATCCAGCCAGCCGCCCGCCAGGCGCTTGAGACTGGCCGAGGACAGGGCTTCGATATCGAACGACACCGATGGCGCCGCGGTCGCCATGCCGGCCAGCGCGCCGCGGATCACCGACAGGATGCCGAAGTCGGTCGAGGCGATGCGGAACGGCCGGTCCAGCCGCGCCGGGTCGAAGTCCTGCGGCAGCAGCAGACGCTCGCCCGTCGTCAGCCAGCGCCGCAGCGGTTCGGCCAAGGCCTCGGCATAGGGGGTCAGCACCATGCCGCCGCCGCCGCGCACCAGCAGCGGATCGCCCAGCTGGTCGCGCAGCCGCGCCAGAATGCGGCTCATGGCCGGCTGGCTCACGCCCATGCGATCGGCGGCTCGCGACACGCTGCGGGTCTCCAGCAGCGCTTCCAGATTGGCGAGCAGACGAAGGTCGGGGCGACGATGGGACAAACTTAAAGCTCCGCTATGACGCGCACGCATGGGCGGCATGCTGACGAAGTCATGGCCGCATATGCGAGTGACTATTAGATGCACCCCCGCCGCTTCACAATTGAAAGCGGGCTTTCAGCGCCCACGACGCCCCCCACGACGGGTTCGTCACCGTCGGCGCTGGCTACGAACGGGGACCTCAATGTCTGCTCAAAACCGTCCGCTGCGCCGCCTCGTGGCCGCAGCGCTGCTCGCCACCACCGCCTTTACCGGCGTCGCCTACGCCGCTGAGGGCGCGGACGCCGCCGACAGCACCCAGCTGGACAGCCTGGTCGTCACCGCCGCGGGCCGCGCCCAGCAGGTCAAGGACGCGCCGGCCTCGATCAGCGTCATCACGCGCGAGACGCTGGAGCAGGCGCCTTATCGCCAGATCACCGACGCCTTGCTGGACATTCCCGGCGTCACCATCACGCCCGGCGAGGGCAACACCCGCGACATCTCGATCCGCGGCATGGGCGCGGCCTACACGCTGATCCTGGTCGACGGCAAACGCCTGAACTCGCGCGAGTCGCGCACCAATGGCGGCAACATCGCCGAGAGCGGCCTGCTGCCGCCGATGGAGGCTATCGAGCGCATCGAGGTCATCCGCGGCCCCATGTCCACGCTCTACGGCCCCGACGCCATGGGCGGCGCCGTCAACGCCACCGGCCGCCGGGTCGGCGACGACTGGAACGGCAGCGTGCGCGTCAACGGCACCGCCCAGACCGCCAAGGCCTTCGGCGACTACTGGGACGCCAACTTCTACGCCAGCGGCCCGCTGGTGAGGGACAAGCTGGGCCTGCAGCTGGCCGGCTCGGGCAATCGCCGCAAGGAAGACGACACCCTCAGCGCCTCGCCCGAGCGCAAGGACCAGAGCCTGGCCGCCAAGCTGGGCTGGACGCTGAGCGCCAGCCAGAGCCTGTTGTTCGAAGCCGCCTATTACGACCAGGGCGCCTATCAGACCGCCGGCAAGACCGCCGCGATCAGCGCCACGGCCCCGGCCGGGACCAAGACCGAGCAGACCCAGGAACGCTTCGTCTACGCCGTCAGCCACTCGGCCGACTGGGGCTGGGCGACGTCGGAATCCTACGTCCAGTTCGAGGACGCGACCCGCAAGGAAACCAACGTCAACATCAAGAACACGGTGGCCCAGACCTCGTGGATCGTGCCGATCGCCCGCCACACGCTGAACGTCGGGGCCTTCTACAGCTTCGCCGACCTCTATGCGCCACAGGGCAACGGCCTGACCGTCAACGGCCAGATGCGCGACGCCGCCGACCGCCTGCAGTGGGCCCTGTTCGCCGAGGACGAGTGGCGGCTGACCGACACCTTCGCCCTGACCGGCGGCCTACGGATGGACGACCACGACCTCTACGGCTCGCACTGGTCCCCGCGCATCTACGGCGTCTGGAAGCCCACGCCGGAGCTGATCATCAAGGGTGGCGTCTCGACCGGCTTCCGCGCCCCGGACATCCGCCAGACCCTGGCCGACTGGGGCCAGACCAGCCGGGGCGGCAATGTTTACGGCAACCCCGACCTGAAGGCCGAAACCTCGCTGACCTACGAGGCCAGCGTCACCTACGCCTTCCCGGCCGGCGTCGAGGTGGGCCTGACCGCCTACCAGACCGACTTCAAGGACAAGATCCTGCGCGTCAGCTGCGTGCAGGCCGGCGCCTGGTGCGTCAGCGAACCGGCCAACAGCTCGGGCCGCTTTGGCACCACCTACATCAATGTCGACGAGGCCCGCATCCGCGGCGTCGAGGCCACGATCAGCGCCAACCTGACGCCCTCGGTCAGCCTGCGCGCCTCGGGCACCCTGACCGACTCCGAGCAGCGCACCGGGACCAACGCCGGCGCGGCCCTGAATGAAACGCCCAAGCAGCAGGCCAGCCTGTCGCTGAACTACCGCCCGACCCACTCGAAGTTCAGCGCCTACGCCCGCGCCGTCTATTACGGCGAGGAGGCCCAAGCCGCCGTGGCCATCAGCGCCTCGAACATCATCTCACCGGCCTACACCATGGTCGATGTGGGCGGCGCCTACGATGTCAGCGACCGCGTGACCCTGCGCGCCGGGGTCCAGAACCTGCTCGACAAGAAGATGGACTACGAGACGTACGGCTACGTGAACGATCGCGCGCGCGTCTGGATGGGCCTGTCGGCCCGCTTCTAAGCAATCAAAGAAGAGAGAAAGACCATGATGCTTCGCTCATCGCTCATCGCCTTGCTGGCGACCGCCGCCCTGGCGCCGGCCGTCCAGGCCCAGAGCTTCTCCGCGCCCGACAAGGCCTTCAAGGGCGACGTGCGCTTCGCCTCGACGACCCAGGGCCAGCCGATTCTGCCCGGCGCCGAGGTCGTGGCTGTCGGCCAGGGCTTCAAGCCCGGCCAGGCCGTCCGCGTGCTCCACGGCGCCACACCGGTGACCGCCGACCTCGTCGCTGACGCCAAGGGCGGCTTTGAGACCCGCTTCAAGCTGCCGGCCGAGGCCGCCGTCGGCGTCCACCCGCTGGTGGTCGTGTCCTCAGCCCCCTATGGCGCGGCCCTGGCCGAGCTGAAGGTGTCGCCGAACGTGCCGCTGACCGGCGCCGACCGCTACGACATCAAGCGCGGCGCGGCCTCGCGCGGCCTGTACCAGACCGCCTACAGCGCCAAGAACAAGGCGGTGTTCGTGACCTCGGCCGTCGGCCGCCCGCCGGTCAAGCAGTCCGAGCTGCTGAAGATGGACGCCACCACCCTGGCTATCCAGGCGCGCGCCACGCCTGCCGCCGCCCCAGCTCGCCAGGGCCGTTCGGGCGAGACGATCGACGGCGGCGTCTACGCCGTCTACGGCGTCGGCGTCGATGACGTGCACGACACGGTGTGGACCACCAACAGCCGTCAGAACACCGTCGCGGTCTACAAGCAGTCGGACCTGTCGCTGGTGCGCCAGTTCGAGGCGGGCACGGTCAACCACGCTCGCGACGTCGTGGTCGATCAGGCCCGCAACAAGGCCTATGCCAGCGCCACCTTCGAGCCCGAGGTCGTGGTGTTCGACACCGCCAAGACCGAGGTCGCCCGCCGAATCGCGATCACCAGCGCCCAGCGCGGCGAGAAGTTCTCGGCCGCCAGCCTGTCGCTGAACGCCGCCGCCGGCCGCCTCTATGTGGTCAGCAACAGCACCAACGAAGTGGCGGTCATCGACACCGCCGCCGACACGGTGATCAAGGTTCTGCCCGTGCCCGGCGCCCGCAGCGCCATCGGCGTCTCGCACGATCCGCAAACCGGCCGCATCTTCGTGGCCGCCCAGGGCAGCGACAATGTCGTGGTGCTGGACGGCGAGACCGGCGCGGTCGTCGCCGACACGCCCGTCGGGGCCGGCGCGCTGAACGTGGTCTTCGATCCGGCCAGCCGCCAGGCCTTCGTCGCCAACCGCGCCTCCAGCACGGTCGCGGTGATCGACGCCGACGGCAAGCTGGTCGCCAATGTCGGCGGCGCGCCGATGGCCAACCACGTGGCCGGCGACGGCAAGGGCGTGGTCTACGCTGTCACCAAGGGCGGCGAGCAGGACAACGCCAACACGGTGTGGCGGATCAAGGCCAAGCGCTGATCCGGCCTAAAGTCCGAAGAGAGCCCCCGTCGCATCCGCGGCGGGGGTTTTCGCGTCACTAGCCGCAGGCGTGGCGAAGCGAGTCGGGGATCAGGGCGAACGGGGCCGAGCCATGGTCCGCGCCAGACGCGATCCGGGTCACGGCCGGGCCGCCGGCGGCCCAGCCCGCGATGCGGGAACTCATGTCGCGCGCCGCCTCAGCCTCGCCCCAGCCGACCAACAGGTCGGCGCTGGCGATGGCGGGATCGGGCGTATGCCACCACAGCGACGGACTGAGGCTGATCCAGCGGGCGAAGGCCCCCGGCTCCGTCGCCAGCGTCTCCAGCACGAACAGGCCCGCCAGCGAATGACCCAGCAGCGCCAACCGAGAGGCATCCACGGACGCGGCCGCCTTCACCCGGGGCAGGACTTGATCCAGCAGAAACATCCGGAACGCCTCGCCGCCACCGTAGGGCTCCGACCAGCTGGTCTCGGGACACGGACGGCTGGTGAAGTCGCGCGAACGCTGCCCCTCCCCGCCGTCGTCGCGATGGGCCACGGCGGCGATGACCATGGGCTCGACGCCGGTCTTTTGCGGACGATGCGCCAAAGCCTTGGCCGCGCCACTCAGCGCGCCGAAAAAGCGGTCGCCGTCGAGGGCGACCAGACAGGGCCAGCCCTGAGCCGGCGCGTCGCCTGGCGGCACGCTCAGCAGCAGGTCGAAGGTCCGCCCGTCCGGCCCCTTGATCGCGAGCACGCGGCAGTGTTGCGGGCTCCACGGAGTCCAGGCGGAAGAAGCGGCTTCAGTCATGCGGCCTTCCTAGCCCATCGCACCGCAGCATGCTAATGCGACGCGTTCCAAACATGACCATGACCAGCCTCACCGCCCCCACCGTCGACGCCATCCTGGACGAGCACCGGCGCCTACGCCTGCGCCGCCATGTCCTGCTGATCGTTTTGGCCATTGCCTGCGTCCTGGCCGTGGCCCTGGACGTCGCCACGGGCCCCTCGGCCATGTCGCCCTGGCGGATCGTCACCGGCCTGATCGACCCCGGCGCGCTGAGCCCGTCCGAGGCCGCGATCGTCTGGCAGATCCGTCTGCCCTACGCCCTGACCGCCGTGCTGGTCGGCGCCTGCCTGGCGCTGTCGGGGGCGGAGATGCAGACGGTGCTCGACAACCCCCTGGCCAGCCCCTTCACCCTGGGCGTCTCGTCGGCGGCCTCGTTCGGCGCGTCGCTGGCCATCGTGCTGGGCCTGGGCGTCCCCTTCCTGCCGTCGGACGCCATCGTCGCCCTCAACGCCTTCGCCTTTGCGTTCGGCTCGGTGCTGCTGCTGCAGGCCATGGCCCGCGCCCGCCGCGGCGGGGTGCAGAGCATCGTGCTGTTCGGCATCGCCATGGTCTTCGCCTTCAACGCCCTGACCGCGCTCGTCCAGTTCGTCGCCTCGCAAGAGGCCCTGCAGCAGTTGGTGTTCTGGACCATGGGCTCGCTGTCGCGTGCCAGCTGGCGCTCGGTCGCTGTCTTGGCCGCGGTGCTGGCCTTGGCGACGCCGTTCTCTTGGATCGCCGCCCGCGCCCTGACCGCCTTGCGCCTGGGCGAGGACCGCGCCGCCAGCGCCGGCGTCGATGTCGCCCGCCTGCGGTTCTTCTCCATGCTGCGCGCCAGCTTGCTGTCGGCCACCGCCGTCGCCTTCGTGGGCGTCGTCGGCTTCGTCGGCCTGGTGGGGCCGCACATCGCCCGCCTGCTGGTCGGCGAGGACCACCGGCTGTTCCTACCCGCCAGCGTGCTGTCCGGCGCCCTGCTGATGTCCCTGGCCTCGGCGGCGTCTAAGACGATGGTCCCTGGCGCCCTGCTGCCCGTCGGCGTGGTCACCGCCGTGATCGGGGTGCCGGCCTTCCTGTTCCTGATCTTCAAGAGCGGCGCGCGCGGATGAGCCTTTCCGTCCAAAACCTCACGGCCCGCTATGGCGATCAGGTCATCCTCTCGGACCTGTCGCTCGCCCCTCTGCCCCGTGGCCAGGTCACCTCGCTGGTCGGGCCCAACGGGGCCGGCAAGAGCACCCTGCTGCGCGCCATCGCCGGCCTCACCTCGGCCATCGGCCAGGTGCGGCTGGACGACCTGTCGCTGGACCGGATGTCGATCGCCGACCGCGCCCGCCACGTCGCCTACATGCCCCAAACCCTGCCGGCCAATGTGGCGCTGACGGTGCTGGAGACGGTGATCGCGGCGCTGGAGGCCTCGCCTTCCGCCGTCGGCGGCGACGCCGCGGTCCGCGCCATGGCGGCCTTGGAGCGGGTCGGCGCTGCGCCCCTGGCCCTCAAGCGCCTGGACCGCCTGTCTGGCGGCCAGAGACAGATCGCCGGCCTCGCGCAAGCCATCGTGCGCGAACCGCGCGTGCTGCTGCTGGACGAGCCGACCAGCGCCCTAGACCTGCGCCACCAGCTGGAAGTGCTGAGCCTGGCCAAGGCCTATGCCCGCGAGACCGACGCCGTCGTGGTGCTGGTGCTGCACGACCTGCAGGCCGCCGCGCGGGTCTCGGACCACATCGTGGTGCTGGCCCATGGCCGGGTGCAGGTCGAAGGTCCGCCGGCCCAGGCGATCACGCCCGCGACTCTCGCGGACGTCTGGCAGGTCCGCGCCCGTGTCGAGGCCTGCGACCAAGGCCAGATCCAGGTAATGGTCGACGCAGTCCTCTAAAGAAAAACGCCGGGGCCCTTGAGGACCCCGGCGCTGCGGCTCTTACGGCTTGATGATCGTCACCGTGTCGCCGGTCGGATCCTCCGGGACCGGCGTGCCGGCCGGCGCATTGCGCGGCAGACCCTTGGCCTTGTTGGTCACGTAGACGAGGTGGGTCTTGGGATCGATGGCGAGGGTCTGCGGGAAGGTGCCGGTCTTCAGATCGGCCAGCACCGCATAGTCCTTGCCGTTGACCACGGTCACCGTGCCCGCGCCGCGGTTGGCGACGTAGATGCGGTTCAGGTGGCTGTCGTGGACCACGCTCAGCGCGCCCTCGCCGGTCTTGACCTTCTGCACCACCTTGCCATCGACGGCGCTGAGCACGGTCAGGTCGCCCGAACCCTGGCTGGCCACGAACAAGCGCTTGCCGGCGGCGTCGTAGGCGACATTGGTCGGCTTGTCGCTGGTGGTCGGCCAGTCGACGGCGGCGTCGCCCTTGGCGAGGTCGATGACCCCGACGCTGTTGGAGGCCATGCCAGTCACGAACAGGCGGTTGCCCGCCACGTCCAGCGCCGCGCCGGTCAGGGCGCCGACTGGCGTCGTGATCTTGCGCTCGATCTTGTGGGTCGCGCCGTCGATGACCCAAACGAGGTTCGGGCGGCTGGCGCCGCCGGCCTGGCCGCCGACCGTGGTGACGTAGGCCTTGTTGCGCTGCTCATCGACGATGACCTCGCGCACGTGGGCCGAGTCGTTGTCGCCGTCCTTGATCTCGGCGATCACCTTGCCGGTGCGGGCGTCCAGCGCCAGGACCGAGCCGGTGCGGGTCACAGTGCCATACAGCACCTGGGTCTTGGCGTTGAAGCCCAGGCCATAGACCGGGGTCGTGGAGACGTCGATCAGCGAGGCCGGGGTCAGATCGGCGTTCAGGCGCGCGACGGCGCCCTTGGTCTCGCCGCGCGGACCGGTGGCGGCGACCAGCAGGGTGCTGTCGGCCGGATTGAACACGATCTCATAGAGGCCGCCGGGGGCGACCTTGGCCGAGGCGCCCAGCGACTGGGCGGCGACCGGCGCGGCGAGGCCAAGGCACAGGGCCACGGCCGCGCTCGCGATGAGCGAGGTGCGGGTAACGGACATCAGCATACTCCTAGGGATCAGGCCGGCTTGAGGTCGGCCCAATAGTCCCCGCGATAAGGCACGGCCAAAAATCGGGTGTTGATCTCGTCCAGCGTCGCGCGCGGGTTCAGGTCGCCGAACAGATCCGGATGGATCCACTTGGCCATGATCTCGATGGCGACCACGTCGATCGGCGAGTTGATCAGCTGGTGCGACAGGCCGTGGGCCCGGCCCTCGCGCACAGCTTTCAGGGTCGAGATGCCGCGACGGCCGGCGACGCGGGAAAGGCCCGCCTGCGACTGCTCAGGGGTGAAGTCCGGCCCGACCACGAAGCCGCCGGCCTTCTTCAGGTGCGGACCGCCAGTGGCGATATAGACGTCCGGATCGCGCTGGATGACATATTCCAGGTTCAGCTTGCCGGACGGCGCCTTCAGCACGTCCGCGCCGATGTTCCGACCACCAACGAAGTCGATATAGTCGCCAACATTGCCCTTGCCCGGCGAGTTGCAACAGTCGGGCGTGATCATCGCGTGCGGCTCCAGGAACACCGTCGGGCGGCGCTCCTGCGGCACGGTGGCGACCTTGGCGGCGATGGCGTCCAGCTTGGCCTTCTTGTAGCTGTTGAAGGCCTCGGCTTGCTCGCTACGGCCGATCAGGGCGCCCAGCAGGGCCAGGCTCTTGGCCTGGTTCTGGAAGGGATGATTGAAGAAGTCGATGAAGGCCGCCGGCACGCCCGCCGCCTCCAGCTGGCCGGCCTGCTCGTCGCTGGGACCGGAATCCATCGACACCACCGCCAGGGCCGGCTTGGCGGCCAGCACGGCTTCCAGGTTGAACGGCTCGCCCGAGCGCGGGATCTTTGGCAGAGTCTTCAGGCCCGGCGACTTCTCGACGAAGGCGGCGAACATGTCGGGGCTGATGCGGTTGACGTCGCCGCCCCAGGCCGCCAGCAGCGACACTGGATCGGGATGGATCAAGGCCAGCGCGATCAGGTAGCGGCCGTCGTCGATGCTGAGCTTGCCGCCAGCGGCCAGCGGCTTGACGGGACGGTCCTTGAGGTCGCGCAGCGCGCCCTGCCCGGACTTGGTGGCGGCCTGGCCGCAGGCGGTCAGCACGCCCGCGCTGGCCAGGGCCAGCAGGGCGGAACGGCGCGAAAGCTTAGAACTCATAGTTCACCCCGATCCAGCCGCGACGACGATCCCCCTGGAAGTCGAAGTCCGCGACGTTGATTTCCTTGTCCGCCAGATTGTAGACGCCCAGCTTCAGGCTGATCGTCGGCGTCACCCGCCAGTTCGCGCCGATGTCGGCGGTCGTGTAGGCGGGATAGCGGCGGCCGACCTGGACATTGCCGTTCATCAGCGGCGTCCCGTTCGTGCCCACGCGCAGGCCGGCGTTGATCTCTTCGCCGTGATAATTGACCGCGCCCCACAGGTTGAAGCGGTCGTTGACCGTGTAGTCGGCGCGGACATTGGCCATGTGCTTGGGCGTGCGCGCCAGCGGCAGGCCCTTGTAGGTCCCGCTCTCCTGCTTGGAGTCGGTCCAGGTGTAGCCGGCCTTCAGGGCCAGGGCGTCGATCGGCTTCCAGCGACCCGACAGCTCGACCCCGGTCAGCTCGGCGTCCTGCAGATTGTACCAGTAATAGAGGCGATAGCCGGGGTTCTCGGCCCAGCGGACGATCGCGCCGGCCGCGTCATAGACGATGGCGCTGTCGATCTTGTCCTTGAACTTGGTGCGGAACACGGTGGCGCTGGCCGAGAGGGCCGACGACGGATTCCATAGCACGCTGGCCTCGTAGTTGCGGCTGGTCTCGGGCTTGATGTTCGGATCGCCGATGATCACGCCGCAGGTGCCGGTCGGACCGACCGAGCAGACCGCACCGCCGGTGACATAGGCATAACCCGTGGCCACCTGGCGCAGCTCCGGCGCGCGGAAGCCGGTCGAGATCCCGCCCTTCACCGTCCAGGCTTCAGTGGGCGTCCACACCGCGTAGAGGCGCGGGCTCCAGTGCGAGCCATAGCGCTCGTGGTCGTCGAAGCGCAGGCCGCCGGTCAGGGCGAACTGCGGCGACAGTCGCCACTCATCCTCGACAAACAGCGCCCGCTGCCAGACCGAGAACGCAGCCGAGGCGGTCGCGTTGACGCCGGGGTTCACGTCGTCCAGCTGGTTCTTGATATACTGGCCGCCCACGACCAGTTGGTGGTCGCCCAGCGGCGTGCCTTCCAGCGGAATGTTGAACAGCGCGTCGGCGACGGTGTTGGTCAGCTCGGGCGCGCGGACGTTCTTGGCCCAGGCGCCGCGGGTCATGGCGTAGTTGGCGCGCTCGGTCGCCTCGTGCAGGATCGACAGCTGGCTGGTCCCCCAGTCCCAGCGGCCGTTCCAGCTCAGCGAGCCAGCCGTGCGGTTGTTGGTGTGATAGTTAGCCGCCGTCGTCGCGCCCAGAGTCTTGCCCGGGCCGAAGCTGCGCTTGACGTCCATGCGGTCGACCTGCAGCAGAACGTCGTTGCGCTCATTGGGCGTCCAGGCCAGGCGGCCCGTGACGTTCCAGTCCTTGGAGCCCCCGGCCCCGTTGAGGATGCCGTCCTCCTCGCGGCTGTACGAGCGGCCCCAGACCTGCGCGCCCAGGATCCCCTCGACCAGCGGACCGGCCAGATAACCCTGGACCTGGCTCCAGCTGCCGCTCTTGCCCTTCTGGGCGATGTGGTCGCCGCCGATCGAGCCGCCCCAGCGGTCGGGGACCTTGCGGGTGATGATGTTGATGACCCCGCCGATGGCGTCCGACCCGTACAGCGAAGACATCGGACCGCGCACGACCTCGATGCGCTCAATCGCGCCCGACGGCGGGGTGAAGGCCTGCTCCAGGCCGCTGTTGCCGTTGACCCGGCTGTCGCGCGTCGACTGGCGCTTACCGTCGACCAGGATCAGCGTGTAGCTGCCCGGCAGACCGCGGATGAACACGTCCTGGAAGTTGGAGCCGCCGCTGATCGACACGCCCTCGACGTCGCGCAGGGCGTCCGTCAGGTCGGCGTTCGGCCGGTTGGCCAGGGTCTCGGCGGTGACGACCGAGATCGAGGCCGGGGCCTCCACCAGGCGCTGCGCGCGGGTGGACGCGGTGACCACCACGGCGTCGACCTGGTCGGCCGGAACGGTCTCGGCGGCGGCCGCGCCGCAAACGCCGGCCATGCCGGCGGCCATCAGAAGAGTGCGATATTTCATGTGCCTACCCACGACTTGACCGTTCGGTTAATGCAAGTCGTTCGCAAGTACAAGAAATAGGCCGCCGCCCGCTGCGCAATTCTCCAGCGTTATGAAGGACATACCAGAATTGGTATAAGGCGGACACAAAGCCAGCCGCGCTCACGCGCGGCTGGTGCTCAGACGTCTAAAGGAAGATTACGCCTTACGAGGCGTAGGTGCGGGCCTTGACCAACGGCAGGCTGGGCGCCGCGCGCTGCTCGCGCAGCGTGCGGTACAGGTGGAAGCCGCCGACGATCACCGCGATCAGCAGGAGCAGGCCGCCGATCGCCAGCCACAAGGCCAGGCCTTCCAGCTCGAACATGGCCAGGCCGCGGGCGGCGACATAGCCCGGCGCCAGCAGGGCGGCGACCCAGATCGCGGCCGAGCCGATGTTGGCCGACTGAAACACCCAGCTGCGCATCTGCAGCATGCCCGCCATCACCGGCACAAAGGCGCGCAGCGGGCCAAAGAAGCGCCCCACGAAGATCGAGACGACGCCATAGCGGCGGGCGAACAGACGCGTGCGCGCCAGGGTCCGACGGTGCGGCTTGAACGCCTGGTGGCGCATGGCGCGCGCGCCCAGGCGACGGCCGATCCAGAACTTCACGGCGTCGCCGATCACGGCGCCGGCCACGCACCAGCCAAACACCTCGTGCATCTGCAGCACGCCACCGGCGATCAGGCCGCCGGCCAGCAGCATCAGGGCCGCAGCCGGCACGAACGCGCCGATCAGCACCAGCGACTCAAGCAGGGTCAGCGCCCCCAGCAGGGGGCCGGCCCACGCTTGGTGGTCCGAAATGAACGCGGTGACGGGGGCGAGCAAACTGGTCATGAGATCCTTCGAACGCGCAGATAGGCGCGATCGTGGTTCGCTATAAGGCGACGAGATGTCCCTGCGTCACTTTAAAATCGACTGTGGCTGAAATACCGCCGATTTCGTCTCCCAGCCGCCACCCAGAGCCAGGAAAAGGTTCACCTGATCGACCGCCACCTGCGCCTCGGACGCCGCCAGCATCGCCTCGGTTCCGGCCAGGGTACGCTGGGCGTCCAGGCCGGCAAGATACGGACTGCGACCGGCGCGATAGAGGCGCTGGGCCTGGCTTTCGGCCAACTGCGCCTGATCGCGGGCCGCCTTCAGCGCCGCCTGACGCTGCAGGTCATGGGCATAGGCGTCCAGGCTGGTCTCGGTCTCGCGCAAAGCGTTCAGCACCACGCCGTCGAACCGCGCCAGGGCCGCGTCGGCGCCGGCTTCGGCCTGTCGGATCCGCGCCCGCTCGCCCTCGCCCGGCAAGGTCCAGGTGATCAGCGAGGCCAGGCTCCAGTGGTTGGCCGACGCCTGGCCCATATGCGCCAGCAAGCCGGTCGAACCGCCGCCAAGACCCAGGGTGACGTTCGGATAGAGAGCGGCGGTCGCCACGCCGATCCGGGCCGTGGCGCCGGCCAGGGCGCGCTCGGCTTGGCGCACGTCGGGGCGGCGCTTGAGCAAGGCCGCGCCGTCGCCGACCGGAATGGCTTGAACCAGGGTCGGCGGATGGGCGCAGGCCTCGACCGCCTTGGGGAACTCGGCCGGCGGTTTGCCGGTCAGGGCCGCCAGCTTGTAGAGCGCAGCGCGGCGACGGCTCTGGAAGGTGGGCAGGCTGGCGCGCGACTGGTCCAGCAAGGCCTGGGAGCGAGTGATATCAACGGCCGTGCCGCGCCCGGCCTTCACCAGGCGGCGGGTGACGTCCAGGCTGCGGACCTGCAGGTCGACCGTGTGCTGAGCGACGGTCAGCTCGTGGCCGTTGGCGCAGGCCTCGACATAGGCGCGGGCGACGTCGGCGGCGACGCTGACGCGGGCGAGATCCAGCGCCGCCTGACTGGCCTCGGCGTCAGCATGGGCGGCCTCGGCGGCGCGGCGGAGCTGACCGACCAGATCGATCTGGTACGAGACCTTCGCCCCGACGTCGGCCAGGTTTCGCACCGGCAGCTGTTCGGTCCTCAGGAACTGCTCGCCCGAAGCGCGCGAATGCATGGCGCCGGCGGAGGTCTCGAGCGAGAAGCCGCCGGCATCGTCGGCTTCGCCGGCGATGGCGCGGGCGCGAGCCAGATTGGCCGCCGCCACGCGCAAGTCGGTATTGGCCGCTAGCGCTTCCTCGACCAGACCGTTCAGGGTCGGGTCGTCATAGAGCTTCCACCAGCCGGCCGGGACCGGGGCCTGGCTGACGGCCGGCGAGGTCGCGCCCAGGAATGAGCCCTGAGCGGTCGGGGCGTTGATCTTGGCCTCGGCGGGCAGCTTGTAGTTCGGGCCGACGGTCGTGCAGGCGGCCAGGGTCAGCAGCGAGCCGGCGACGGCCAGGGTCCTGAGCGGGCTCATCGACCGACTCCGATCACCGCGACCGTGGCGGTGCGACCAGCGATCAGGCGCAGGTCGCGCGGCGTTTGGTCCAGCGCTATCCGCACCGGCACCCGCTGGGCCAGCCGCACCCAGCTGAAGGTCGGATTGACGTTGGGCAGCATGGAGTTGCTGAGGCCCCGGTCGCGGTCCTCGATACCGGCGGCGATCGACTGGATGTGGCCCTTCAGCGCCCGATCCTCGCCCATCACCTTGACCGACACCGGCTGACCGATGCGTAAGGACGACAGCTTGGTTTCCTCGAAATAGCCCTCGACTCGGAACGAGCGGCTGTCGATCAGGGCCAGCACCGGCTTGCCGGCGGTGACGTAGTCGCCGGTGCGCAGGGTCAGGTCCGACAGGAAGCCGTCGGTCGGAGCCGCGACCACGGTCCGCTCCAGATTCAGCGCGGCGACGTCGCGGGCCGCCAGGGCCTGTGACAGGGCCGCCTGGCTCAGCTCGACCTTGGACTGGCTCTGCTCGGTGATCTCGCCGGCCACCAGGTCGCCAAGGGTCCGGTTGCGGGAGAACTCCCGACGAGCCTGGGCCAAGGCGGCGCGCTGGGCGGCGACCAGGGCGTCGGCCTGGCGCAGGGCCAGGGCGTACCGCTCGCGGTCGACATAGAACAGCGGCTGGCCGGCCTTGACCGTCTGGTCGTTCACCGCATCGACGCGGGTGACCAGGCCCGAGACGTCGGGCGCCACCTGGACGACGTCGGCGCGGACACGGCCGTCGCGGGTCCAGGGATCGACCTGATAGTGGGTCCACAGCGCCTTGCCACCGACCAGGGCGGCGGCGACGACGACGCCGGTGACGGCGACGCGGCCGATATAGGGCAGGATGGTCTTCAGCGGGGGCATGGTCAGAACTTCAGGGGTGAAGGGACGGCGACGATCGCGGCCCAGAGGATGACGAACAGGGCGGTGTCGAACAGCGCCGGGTGCCAGACGAACCGGTAGGCCCCGGCCCAGGACAGCACGCGTCGCAGGACGAACGAGGCGGCCAGGGCCAGCACGGCCGAGACCAGGACGGACGACAGGAACACCCCGTCGATATTGAGTTCTCCGGTCATCGGGCGGTCTCCGGAACGAAGGCGGGCGCCTCCGGGAACAGGTTGCGGCGCAGGCCCACCAGGCCAGAGACGCCGTTAACGGCAGAAGCAGCCGGGGCGATCGACAGGCCGCGCAAAGCCGCGTCGATGTGGGTCAGAAGATCAGGACTGGGCGCTGGGCGGCGGCCAGCGGCCAGGCTGGCGAAGTGCTCGCCGACCCCGTCGAGGGCGGCGTCCACGCAATCCTGGCCCTCGCGCGGCAGGTCGGGACGCGCGGCCTGGACGGCGACCAGGTTCATGCCGATCCGCAGGTCGCGCAGGGCGTCGACGCCAACGAGGTCGCGCTGCGGACCGGCCTCGGCCAGCTTTGGCGTCAGCATGCCCAAGCGGTCGACCAGGATGGCGGCGAAGGCGGCGGGTTCAGGCGCCTGGCGGGCGCGGGCCAGGCGGGCCAACCCCCTCCAGGTGCGGACCAGCAGCCGACGGGCGCTGGCGTCGGCGCCCATCGAGCGCAGACCGGCGGTCGCCAGGATCGCGAACATCATGCCGACGTACTGGCCCAGATTGCCGTTCAGGAAGCTGGCGAAGTCGGCGCTGAAGGTCTCCTGCAGGGCCAGGGCGTTGCAGAAGCTGATCAGCACCGCCAGCGCCGCGCCCATCCGCTTCGGATCGGGAATGTAGAGGCCCAGGAACAGCAGCGCCGGGGCCAAGACCGCCATCAACATCGCAAAGCCGTCGATCGCCGGCAGGATGGCGAACAGGTAGAGCGCCGCCAGGGGCAGGGAGACCAGCGAGAAGAGGCCAAAGCTCTTGATGGCCGGCACCGGGTCGTCCATCGCCGCGAAGAAGCAGCAGAAGATCGCCGCCATCACCGGTGCGGCCGCCCCGTCGCCCCAGCCGGACAGGATCCAGACGGCGCAGGACAGCAGGATGGCGATCACCGCCGCCCCGCCCGACAGCAGGGCCAGCGGCAGGTCGGCATGCATCGGACGCAGGCCCTTGAGCCGGGTCGAGGCGTCCAGTTGCGGCGACAACGGCGCGTCAGGGTCGTGCAGACGGGCCATCAGGGCGTGGCCCTCGGCCAGGGCGCGGACGGTGTCGGCCAGCCGCACCAGCAGGCTTTCCAGCAGCAGGTTCGACCAGGCCGCACCCCGCCGGCGCAGGGCCAGATCCTGCAGGCGCGCGATCAGGTCCAGGCCCGCGTCGCGCTGACCGCCGGCCTCGATCCAGGCGACGACCGCGTTCAGGCCGTTGCGGACCTCGTCGTCCTGCACCGCGCGCAGGGCCTCCATGCGGTCGGCCAGGCCCGACAGCAGCGGGATCAGCAGCAACATGCGCTCGTGCAGGGCGCGGACGACGCCGGTGGTCTCGCGCAGGCGCGAGGTGTCGAACGGCAGGTGGACGGCCAACATCTGGATCTCGCTGGCGGCGGCGGCCAAATGGCGGCGGTCGCGGGCGATAGCCTCGGCGTCCTGGCCGCGCAGCACGTCCAGCGCCCAACGGTCGGCCTCGCCCAGCCAGGTCGACAGGCGCTGCTTCAGCACCGTCCCGACCGGCTGCGGGAACACCAAGCTATGGACCAAGGTGGCGCACAGGATGCCCAGGCCGATCTCGATCACCCGCCAGACGGCGACATCGAACACCGCGCCGGGCTGGCTGACGCTGGGAAAGCCGATGATCGCGGCGGTATAGCCGGCCAGCATCAGCACATAGCTGCGCGGCGTGCGGTCCAGCAACGAGACGGTCAGGCAACCGCCGACCCACAGGGCCAGCGCCAGCGACAGCAGCCACGGCGCGTTGACAAGGTTGGGGACCAGGACCACGGCGGCCGTCGCGCCCAGCATGGTGCCCAGCACGCGATAGACGGCCTTGGAGCGCACGGCCCCGGCCAGCGGCTGGCTGACGATATAGGCCGTCGCCATCGCCCAGTAGGGCCGCGGCAGGCCCAAGGCCAAACCGATATAGAGGGCGAGCAGCGCCGCCGCGAAGCTGTTCACCGAGAACAGCAGCGTCAACCGATTGAACTTCGGCATGGGGCTTTGGCTCTTAGCCCCCCTGCCCGGCCGCGGCGTCCAGGGCGGCCTCGAAGGCCGCGAAGGTCCGCAGGGTCGCGGAAAGATCGGCGTCGCTGACCTGCGCCAGCATCTGGGCGCGCACGATCTGGATGGCGTCCTCGACATTCCTGGCCAGGGTCTTGCCCTCGGCTGTCAGGTGCAGGGTCTTGGCCCGCTTGTCAGTGGGATCGTCACGGCGCTCGACCAGACCAGTCTGGCACAGCTGGTCCAGGATCCGGACCATGGACGGCCCTTCGACCCCGACCTCCTCGGCCAGCACCCCCTGCCGCATGCCGCCGCCGGCCCGGGCGATGTGCAGCACCGGCATGGCCTTGGCGTCCGAGATGCCGTGGGCGGCGAGGGCGCGATTGACCTCCCGCCGATAGATCCGCGCCAGACGCAGCAGCGTCTGGGCGAAAGCGCGTTCATCGAGGATGCGAGGCGGGATCATGGAACAACGATCTTTTAGATAGGTAGCTTCCTATGTAATTTAGATAGCATCCTACCTATCCAACCTCAAGCGCCCCGTCGGAGAAATTTGACAGGGCGCAAAAGAAAAGGGCCCGGCCTTGGCCGAGCCCCTCTTCGTCGATCTACCCCAGCGACGCCTTGTACAGCGCCAGCAGGTTGGCCCACGCCTTTTCGGCGGCGGGTTCGTTGTAGACTTGGCTGCCTTTGACGGTCCAACCGTGGGCGGCGCCCTCGAAGACCTCGACCGTCGCGGGACGCTTGGCCTCGGCGAAGGCGGCCTTCAGCTTGTCCTTAACGTCCGGTTCCTTCTTGTCGTCGTTGTCGGCGATCTCGATCAGGTAGCGGGCGTGGGTCTTGGGGATCAGCAGGTGCGGGCTGTCGGCGTCGGCCGTGAGCAGGCCGCCGCCATGGAAGCTGGCCACCGCGGCGATGCGGCCCGGCGCGGCCGCGGCGGTGCGGAACGACAGCGGACCGCCCATGCAGTAGCCCTGCACGCCGACCTTCTTGGACTTGTCGGTCTGGGCCTGGGCGTCAAGGAACGCCACATAGGCCACCGCGTCCTTGTCGGTGCCGGCCGGGGTGACGGTGGCGCGCAGCGGCGTGATCTTGGCGCGGTCCTCAGGGTTGGCGAAGTTGAAGCTCCCCTCGATCACCGGCGCCTTCTTGACGCGGTAATAGAGGTTGGGGACCAGCACCACGTAGCCTGCGGCGGCCAAGCGGCGGCCCATGTCGCGGAACACCGGCCGCAGGCTCATGACGTCGGGCCACACCAGCACCGCCGGCCATTTGCCCTTCCCTTTCGGATAGAACAGCGCCGCGTCGGCCACGCCGTCCGGGGTCTTGATGGTGACATCGCGCTCCTCGACCTTGTCGTCGGCGCGGGCGACGGTGGCGACGCCGGTGGCCGCCACGGTCATCAGCCCGAACATGCGGCGCGAGACGCTGGGGTCGTGAACGAGGCCTTGGTGGATATCGTCGTCGCACATGGCGCGGTCTCCCTCTGAGCGTTGGGACGGGCACCCTATCGCCGCGTTCCCGCCCCGCCTATCCAGTTTGGCTAACCCACCTGATACGTCGCCTTACCGGGTAGCAGCAGGTCCTGCTTGCGGCCGTCGCACAGCGCATAGGTGAAGCCCGACTGGATCGCCCAGGCCCCGACCTCGCCCTTCTTGTTGACGGCCAGGAAGCCGACCTGGAAGTCCTTGGCGTGGGGCTTCTTGCGCAGGATCCGCTCGACGGCCTCGCGGCAGGCGGCCTCGGGCGAGCGGCCCTGGCGCATCAGCTCCACGACCAGGAAGCTGCCGACATTGCGGATCACCTCTTCGCCGACGCCGGTCGAGGTGGCGCCGCCGACCTCGTTGTCGACATAGAGGCCCGCACCGATGATCGGGCTGTCGCCGACCCGGCCGCGCATCTTCCAGGCCATGCCGCTGGTGGTGCAGGCGCCGGCGATGTCGCCCTTGGCGTCGATGGCCAGCATGCCGATGGTGTCGTGGTTATTGGCTCCGCCCGGCGTGCCCAGCTGGCCGCTGGTCTTGCGGTAGTCGAGGTTCTCGATATTGGCCGTCGGCGCGTACTTGGCGTCCTTCTTCCAGGTCTCCCAGGCGGCCTTGGATTCCGGCGTCAGCAGCTCTTCGCGCGGGAAGCCCTGCTCGATCGCGAACTGCAGCGCGCCGGCCCCGACCAGCATCACGTGCGGGGTCTTTTCCATTACCCGGCGAGCGACCGAGATGGGGTGCGCGATGTGCTCCAGCGCCGCCACCGAGCCGCAATTGCCCAGCTCGTCCATGATGCAGGCGTCCAGCGAGACGTGGCCGTCGCGGTCGGGATAGCCGGCGCGGCCGACGGTGTGGTTCTTGAGGTCCTGCTCGGGCACCCGCGCGCCGGCCTCGACCGCGTCCAGCGCCCGGCCGCCCTTGGACAGCACAGCCCAGGCCGCCTGGTTGGCCGCGACGCCGAAGTCCCAGGTCGAGATCACGCAGGGACCGTCAAGCTTGGTCACGGGCTCGGCCGCCGAGGCCTTCACGCCCAGCAGGGTGGATCCGACGAGCGACGCGCCGATCAGGCCTCTGCGATTCAACATGGGTATGCTCCATACAAGGTCGCCGAATCCGTAGCACAACCGGGAGCTTCGCAATGACTACCGACCGCATTCTGCTGGAAGTCTGTGTCGACACGCCCGCCGGACTGGCGGCGGCGATCGCCGGCGGGGCCGATCGGATCGAACTCTGTGCGGCCCTGGCGCTGCAGGGCCTGACCCCCGCCCCCGGCCTGATGGCGATCGCGGCGCAGGCGCCGATCCCGATCTATCCGATGATCCGGCCGCGCAACGGCGACTTCTGCTACGACGCCGGCGACCTGGACGCCATCCGGCGCGACATCGACGCCGTGCGCGCCTACGGCCTGGCCGGCGTGGTGATCGGCGCGAACCTCCCCGACGGCCAGCTGGACCTGCCGGCGCTGGAGCTGCTGGTCACCCATGCGCAAGGCCTGGGCCTGACTCTGCACCGCTCGTTCGATCTGGTCCCGGATCAGGCCATCGCCCTGGAGGCCGCGGTGGCGCTGGGCTTCGAGCGTATCCTGACCTCAGGCGGCGCCCTAACGGCGGAAGGCGGCGCCGAGGCCATCGCCGCCCTGGTCGAGCAGGCCGCCGGCCGTATCGCCATCCTGGCCGGCGCGGGCGTGAGGCCGGGCAACGTCGCCGACCTCGTGCGCCGGACCGGCGTGCGCGAGGTGCACGGCTCGTTCGGTGGTCCGGCCCCCGGCGCGGATCCGGACTCGAAGCTGGGCAGGATGGGCTTCGTCCCGCCGCAGCTACGCGACACCGACGCGGCGGCGGTGGCCCAGGCCGTGCGGATCCTGCGAGAGCTCTAGCGGGCCTTGGCCCAGACCTCATAGGCCGCGATCGTCTTGGCCGGGCTCGTCCCGAACCAGGCATAGCCGTTGCGGCGCTCCAGCGAGAGTTCGTTGGCGTCGTCGCGCAGGGTCTTGTCGCGCTCGCCGAAGACCGGCTTGCCCGCGATGTCGTAGTAGCGCGACCACAGCGAACCCGCGCCCGGCTGATCGACCAGGCGGCGGCCCTGCGGATCGCCCTTGCCGCCCGTCCAGGCCTTGCCGGTGATCGCCGAGCCCTCCAGCCAGGCCACGCCCGCATGGACAGCGGCGATCTCGGCCGGCGTCGGGTCAGGCAGGCTCATCAGGTACAGCAGCAAGTCGGGGCTCTCGCCCGTCGCCAAGGCCGGCGGCTCGAAATTGCGGCCGGCGACCGGCGCCAGGGTGAACGGATCGGCCTGCTGGCCCCAGATCGTCGGCTTGCCGTCGACGCGGATCTGGGCGGCGACGATGACCTCGCGGCCCTTCTTCGCCGCTGCGCGGGCCTTGGTCCGCAGGTCGACTGGAACGAAGGCGACCTTCCCCTCCCCGACCTCGGTCAGCAGGCCGGCGGCTTCGGAGACGGCGTTGTCGTTGAAGGTGACGGCGTCGTGGTAGCCGCCTTCCAGCGGCCAGACCTGCGGCCAGCCGCCGTTCGGGAACTGCGCGGCCAGCAGATAGCGCACGCCCTTCAGGAAACTCGCGCGATAGGGCTCGCCATCCTTGCCTGGGACCTGGGCAGCGACCTTCGCGAGAAAGCGCAGTTCGGTGATGGTCGCGCCGTTATCCAGCGTGCCGACATAGCCCCACTTCGGATCGCGGGCGGCGTCGAAATCGGCTTCGCTCAGGTGCTTGGAGTTGTTGTCGGACGCCCAGGGCTGGCCCGGCAGGCGCAGAGCGCCGTGGCGGTCCTGGTTCTTGCTCCAGCCGCTGGCCGGGGTCTGGAAGCTGACGATGACGTCCGCGACATGGCGGGCCTCCGGCGAACCGTACCAGGCTGCATCCTTGTTCAGCGGCATACCGCCGTCGCCGTGACCGGCCGCGGGCGGCGGCGGAGCGACCTGGCCCGGCTTCAGCTCGGCCGCCAGGGCGGCGCGGTCGGCCTTCTCCTGGGCGGTCGAGCGGGCCAGGTAGGCCTTCCACGCCGGCTGCTGCGCTGCCGGCAGGGCCGAGATCCGCGCGGTGGTAATCGGCTGGGCTGGGACGTTGGTCCCGATCACGCCGGCCAAGACCGGCGAGGCCAGCAGGCTGGCGGACAGGAACAGAACAGCGGCGCGGCGGATCATGTGGACGCGGTCTCAGCCTTCGATGATGTGCGGCACGAACCGCGAGCGGTCGCGGGTCACGCGGCTGCGGTCCTCGCGCACGCCCATGCCCGCCGGCTGGTCGCCGATGACCCAGGAGCCGATCACCGGGTAGTTGGCGCCGAACTTGGGCGGCGGCTTCAGCTCCTGGCGGATCCAGCCCTCCTCGCCGTAGCCCAGGTCCAGCACCCGGCCCTTGCGACCATCCTTGTAGAGCTCGACGTTCGCGCCTTCCCGGCTGAACAGCGGCTTGCGGGCATAGTTATTGCCCAGCCGCTCCACCTTGGGGTCGTCGTCGAAATAGGTCTCCAGCAGGTTCGGATGGCCCGGATGACGCTCCCACAGCAGCGGCAGCAGCGCCTTGTTCGACAGCACCGCCTTCCACGGCGGCTCCAGGAACAGCGCCTTGCTGCCGGTGATGTTGGCGGCATAGGGCTCGCGCAGCATCTCTTCCCAGGGATGCAGCTTGAAGATCGCGCCGATCAGATAGTTGTCCTGGTCGACGAAGCGACCGTCGGCGTCGAGCCCGATCTCCTTGAGCGGCACGAACTTGGGCTCCAGGCCCGCGAGCGTGGCCATGTCCTCCAGGAACCGCACCGTCTGGCGGTCCTCGACGAAGTCGGCGTCGCTGGCGAAATGCACGAAGCCGCCGTTCGGGAAGATTTCCTTGAACCGCTCGGCCAGCCGGTCGTGCACGCTGTTGAACTGGTCGGTGCTCTCGGGGAGAACGCCCTGGGAGATCAGGTCCTCCAGCCACAGCCACTGGAACACGCCGGCCTCAAAAACGCTGGTCGGGGTGTCGGCGTTGTACTCGTAAAGCTTGGGCGGGCCTTCGCCGTCGTAGAAGAAGTCGAACCGGCCATACAGCGACGGATCGCGCGCCTTCCACGAGGCGGCGACCAGGTCGCGCGACGCCTCGGGGATCTGCAGGCGCGCCATCAGGGCGTCATCGCCGACGGCGTCCTCGACCAGCTCAAGACACAGCTTGTGCAGCGCCTCGGTCGCGGGCTCGATATGGCCTTCGACCTCTTCGAGCGTGAAGGCGTAGGCCGCCCGCTCGTCCCAGTAGCGCAGGCCGTCGGCGTGGTGCCAGGTGAAGCCGACGGCCTCGGCCTTGGACTTCCAGTCGGGCCGAGGCGTCAGATCGATGCGGCGCATCAGGCGTTCGAGCCGTCCTTGTTGACCTTCTGCTTGTCCTCGATGGCCAGCATCGGGGCGGGCAGCGCTTCGTCCTTCGGGGCCATCAGGCGGGCCAGCACATCTTCCGCGCCGCCGCCGCCCGGCAGGATGCCGGCCGCGGCCAGCTTGGCGTCGAGATCGGCGCCGGTCTTGCGGTCTTCGGACTCGGTGTGCAGACGGAACTGCTCCTCGCGAACCGACTGGCGCTCCTTGATGCGCTTGAGGCTATCGGCGGCCGAGCCGACGACGCCGCTGGCCGAACCCGAGCGTGAGATCACGGCCGCTTGCGCCTTCTGGACGCTCTCGTTGACCTTCACGATCTCGATCTCGCGACGCAGCGCTTCGACCTTGGTGTCGGTCTGGGCGATGATCGTGCGCAGCCGCTCCTCGGCCGTGCGCAGCTCGGTCATCTGCGTCGACTTCTGCGTCGCATCGGTCTCGAGGTCGGAGATCCGCTGAGCGACTTCCAAGGCCAGGGCCTGGTCGCCCTTGTTCATCGCCGCGCGGGCCGAAGCCTCGTACTTGCGCGATTGGTCGGTCAGCTGGCCGACTTCGGTCTCCAGCGACCGGCGGCGGGCGACCAGCTTGGCCAGCTCGTCGCGGGCCTTGCCCTGGGCGTTGTCGGCGTCGCGGATTTCCTGGTCGAGGATGCGCAGCGCATTGGCGTCCACGATCGTCTGGGCCCCGTCGTGGGCCGTGCCGCGGAAGAGCGCGGAGAGCTTGTTCCAGATCGACATATCAGATCTCCAGATCGCTTATCAGGCGGCCGCGCCGCGGCTCTTTTCGAAGGAATCGCGCAGGTCGCTGGCGGCGGCGATGGCGTTGTCGGCCAGGGTGCGCAGCTCGATCACCAGGGTCTGCAGGGTGGTCTTGGACGAAATCTCGCCCATCAGCTCGTAGTAGTCGCGGCCCTCGATCGTGGTGATGCCGAAGTTCGACAGCGGCACGACCTTCTGGGCCTTGAGCAGGAATTCGTTGAATTCGGCCCGGTCGTTCTGCTCGTCGCACGGCCACAGGATGGTCGAGACGGTCAACTGCAGCTCGCCGCCGCTGACATAGACCGGCAGGTCGCCATATTCGTGCATGACGACCATCAGCACGGGCTCGACGCCCTCGACGACGGTGGCGGTCAATTCGTCCTGGCGCACCAGGGCGCTTTCCACCAGCGCGTTGCGCAGGCTGTGGATCGTCCAGGCGGTGTCGATAACGGCGTCCATATGACCCTCGGGAGGATGGGGATTGGTCTTCAGCGTCGGCCCGCGAACCGACTCCACGACGATGGCCTGAACAGCCGAGAGGATGTCGGGCTTGCACGCCGCCGGCGCCCAGACTTCGATCTTCACGAAGCCGGCGCTCCGGCGGGCTTCTCGCCACGCGCGGGTCCTTTCGGCGGCCTGAGCGCCTCTCGTCATCTTGGCAGGCATGACGTTACATGTACGCATAACATGTACGCTTGACAAGGCGGGGATCGGCGCCATCCTGCGACCGAGTTCACCCGAGGGCAACCCACCTTCGGGCCTTTTGGCGTCGCCCTCCAGATAGGGCCGCCAGGCTAGTTTTCGAGGGCTCGAATGTTCGGAAAGCTCTTCGGCAAGAAAGACGGCGGATCACGCCCCGCCCTGCCCATCATTCGTAACGTAACGATCGGCAGAACCGTCGTGCTGGACCCGCTGGCCTGGCGGCGCCTGGGTGCGGAAACCAAGTTCGCACTCGACCGCGACACGCTGGAAATCACCGCCCAGGGCCTGATCCAGCTGAACGACGGCGCCTTCGTGCATCGCTTCTACACGGACGACGAGATCCTGTTCCAAGTGGTCTCGGATGATCGCGAGGGCCAGCGCGCCAACGACTTCACCGTCTTCGTGCCGTGGGCCAGCGAATATCCTGCCGACCGCGCCGACAAGGACCTATGGACCGCCCGCCTGCGGGCCCGCACCTTCCAGCCCGAGGGCCTGCCTGCCTACACCCGCCTGTGGTTCGGCGACGAGGCCGAGCAGCAGGATCCGGTCACCCTGTGGGAAGATGTCTATTACGAACGCGACTCCGAGACGCCGGCGCGCCGCCTGTTCCAGACCACCATGCTGTTCCACCGCGACCTCGCCGGCGGCGACGGCCGCGAGCTGCTGCTGGCCCTGACCCTCGAGCCCGAGGACGGCAGCGACGTCACCAACGAAACCATGATCGGCCTGCCGTTGTCGGTCGGCGAATTCCGCGCCTAAGGGGAGAAGCCCAGATGTTCGACTTCACCGGTTTCCAGCAGGGCGCGACCGCCTTCCTGATCGCCTTCGTCGTGGCCGGCCTGTTCACGATCGCCTTCAAGTACGTCTACCAGTGGGTGACGCCCTACAACGAGAAGGAGCTGATCCGGCAGGGTAACATGACCGCCGCGATCGCCCTGGCCGGCGCGCTGATCGGCTATGTCCTGCCCCTGGCGTCGGCGCTCAGCCACACCTTCAGCCTGCGCGAGTTCGCCGCCTGGGCCACCCTGGCCGGCGTCATCCAGATCGCGGTCTTCTGCGGCGTGCGCTTCGTGGCCCTGCATGACATCAAGGCACGGGTCGAGAACAACGAAGTCTCGATCGGCGTCTACATGGCGGGTATCTCCATCGCGGTCGGCCTGCTGAACGCCGCCTGCATGACTTCGTGAGGCCCCCATGACCGTTCCTCGCAAACGCTCTTCCTCGCTGAAGCTGACCACCATGCTGGCCGGCGCCACGGCCCTGACCCTGGCTGGCTGCGACGATCCCGGCCCCGCCCCGCAGGCCGGCTGGGATCCCAATCGCGGCGAGCAGGTCGAGGCCCTCAGCTACAAGACGCTGGAAGAATGCAAGGCGGCCAAGGAGGTCACTGCCCAGCAGTGCGAGACCTCGTTCGCCGCCGCCAAGGCCGACGACGAAAAGAACGCGCCTCGCTACGACCAGCGCGCCACCTGTGAAGAGGTCTATGGCGCCGGCAACTGCGTGCCGAAGGCCAGCCAGAGCGGCGGCAGCTTCTTCACGCCGCTGCTGGCCGGCTTCGTGATCGGCCGGATGCTGGATGGCGGCGGCTATCGCGGCACCGGCATGTATCGTCGCGACGACCAATATGGCGGCGGCTATTACTCGACCTATGGCGGACGCCTCGGTCGCGACTACGGCTCGGGCAAGACGGTCATCAGCCGCGACAGCATCGATCCGCCGGACGCCATCCGCAACGCCCCGCCCAAGGTCCAGACCCGCACGTCGGTGGTCTCGCGCGGCGGCTTCGGCGGCGGACGCAGCTACGCCTCCAGCGGCAGCAGCTATCGCGGCGGCTTCGGCGGATAAAATTCAACGCCTCGCTTTTTGAGATTGACTCGCAAAATCGCATACTGTTTAGTTGCGAAGCGTTCGCAAGACGCGTGTCGGGCCGCTCACCGAAATCGGTTCGCCCAGGTGGGTGTCGGCCCCCTGCCCCGGGCGAGGAGATTTCCGGCGTGCGGCCCGACCAATTTACCCGACTGAACTACAGCCACTGCGGCCCCAATGGCCTTTCCGAAGGCGAGCGGATCGTCCTGTGGATGTTGCGTCAGTGGGTGACGGCGCGGGTCTTGGGCCAGGAGCCCGGGGCGCGCCTGTCCCGCGAAGCCGGCACGCTCGTCTCCCCACGAGTGGCCGCCGCCTTCATCCTGATGATGACGGCGATCGAGGGACAGGTGCGCCGCCCGCTTTGTATCTCGGCCCCCTGCTGCAAGGGTTACGCCGAGGACGAGCAGCGTCTGGTCACCGCCTGCGGCGTCTGCCCCGCCTCTCCCGAAATGGCCGGCCGTCTGCTCGAGGCCCTGGTGGTGATGCCGGAGTCGGTCACCGTCTCGGCCCGCTTCCTGAACATGGCGCTGTCGCACGAGGGTAAGGCCCTGCCGATGCGCTTCGACGAGCCGGAAGCGCCCGTCGCGCCGGTGCGGCCGACGCTGCACTAAACTAGCGCCAGCCTTCGTCCGCCAGCTTCCGCGCCAGCGCCCGGGAAGCCATCGCCACGTCGTTCCACGTCACGTCGAAACCGGCGTCGTCGCCATAGTAGGGATCGGCCACGGCCCGTCCTTCATGGCCCGCCACCAGATCCAGCAACAACCCGACCTCGGCGGTCGCGTCCGAGGGCGCGACCTGCAGCAGGCCGCGCAGATTGTCGTGGTCCAGGGCGTAGATGTGGGTGAAGGTCCGGAAGTCGTCGGCCTTCACCTGGCGGGCCTTCAGACCGCTGATGTCGACGCCGTGGCGGCGGGCCACGGCGATGGCGCGGGGATCGGGCGCATCGCCCTTGTGCCAGCCGCCGGTGCCGGCGCTGTCGACGGTGACGTCGAGACCCAGCGCTTGCGCCTCTGCCCAGAACGCGCCCTCGGCCAGAGGTGAGCGACAGATGTTGCCCAGGCAGACGAAGAGAACAGAGGCCTTGGCCATCACGCTTTTCCCCAACCACCGCCGCCCGGCGTCTCGATGACGATGGCGTCGCCCGCCACGACCTCGACGAGGTCGGTGGCAGCCATCGCCTGAACGGAGCCGTCGGCGCGCTCGATCCGCGCCTTGCCGACCTCGCCCGGTCCGCCGCCCTCCAGCCCGAACGGCGGCACGCGCCGGCGGTTGGACAGCAGGGTGGCGACCATCGGCTCGCGGAAGCCGATCTTCCGCACTACGCCGTCACCGCCGCGATAGACGCCCTGCCCGCCCGAGCCGCGCCGGATCGAGAAGGCCTCGACCAGCACCGGATAGCGGGTCTCCAGCACCTCGGGATCGGTCAGGCGGCTGTTGGTCATGTGGGTCTGGACGGCGTCGGTCCCGGCGAAGTCCGGCCCTGCGCCCGAGCCGCCGCAGATGGTCTCGTAGTATTGTCGGCGCTCGTCGCCGAAGGTGAAGTTGTTCATCGTCCCCTGCGCTCCGGCCATCACGCCCAAGGCGCCATAGAGGGCGTCGACCACGACCTGGCTGGTCTCGACATTGCCGGCCACCACCGCCGCCGGATAGCGCGGCCGCAGCATCGAGCCCTCGGGAATGACCAGCTCGACCGGCCGCAGGCAGCCGTCGTTCATCGGGATCTCGTCATCGACCAGGGTGCGGAACACGTACAGCGCCGCCGCCCGGCAGATCGAGGCCGGGGCGTTGAAGTTGGTCGGGACCTGGTCGCTGGTTCCTGTGAAGTCGACGCGGGCGGTGCGGGCCTTCTGGTCGACGTCGATGGCCACCTTCACCACCGAACCGTCGTCGAGTTCATAGGCGAACGATCCGCTCTTCATCGTCGCCAGCACGCGGCGGACGGCCTCCTCGGCATTGTCCTGGACGTGGGCCATGTAGGCTTCCACGACCTCCTGGCCGAATTCGGCGACCATGCCGGTCAGGGCCTCGGCCCCGCGCGCGCAGGCGGCGATCTGGGCCTTGAGGTCGCCGATGTTCTGATCAGGATTGCGCGCCGGCCAGCGGCCCGACGCCAACAGAAAACGAGTCTCGGCCTCCAGGAACCGCCCACCCTCGACCAGCAGGAAGTTCTCGATCAGGACGCCCTCCTCCTCGACCGTCTTGCTGGTCGGCGGCATCGAGCCCGGCGTGATGCCGCCGATATCGCCCTGGTGCCCGCGCGCGGCGACGTAGAACAGTAGCGCGCCGGCCGCATCGAACACCGGCATGACCACCGTCACGTCCGGCAGGTGGGTGCCACCGTTGTAGGGCGCGTTCAGCATGTAGACGTCGCCGGGCTTCATGCCGCGGCCATCGTGCTCGCGCGCGTCGCGGATGGCCCGCACGCTGTCGCCCATCGAGCCCAAGTGCACCGGCATGTGCGGGGCGTTGGCGATCAGGTCGCCGTCGCGACTGAACAGGGCGCAGGAGAAGTCCAGCCGCTCCTTGATGTTGACCGAATAGGCGGTGTTCTGCAGCGCGAACCCCATCTCCTCGGCCACGGCCATGAAGAGGTTATTGAACACCTCCAGCATGACCGGATCGGCCTGCGTGCCGATCGCCTTGCGGGCTGGTAGGGCGACGACGCGGTCGAGGATCAGGTTCAGGCGGACGTCCACCGCGGCGCGCCAGCCCGGCTCGACGATGGTCGTGCCAGTGGCCTCGCGGATGATGGCGGGGCCGAGAACTTCGGCGCCGACAGCCAGGGCTTCGCGGTCGAAGACGGGGGTGCGGTGGAGCGCACCAGCCATCCGCGTCTCGACGGTGGCGAGCGGCCCAGCCTGAATTGCTCCAACGGATTTTAAGTCCGGCGCGTCACCAGCATCCGAATGCCCGATCGCCTCGACCGACAGCGTCTCGACCACCAGCGGCGTCGTCGGCGAGGTGAAGCCGAAGCGGCGGTGATGCAGGTCTTCGAACTCTTCGCGCACGCTGTCGCCGAACGGCACGACCAGCGGCGTATCGGTCCCGGCGTACTTTACCCGCAGGCTGGCGACGGTCTCGACCGAGACCATCGGCACATCCTGCGCCCGCAGGGTCGTCTCTGCCTCAGCCGCCAGAACCGCCGCCCGCGTGGCCAGGTCGCCGGCGTCATCCAGCGGTCGCTCGACGGTCTCCTCGCGGATCAGGCGCAAGTCGGCCAGGCCCATGCCGTAGGCGCTCAGCACCCCGGCGAACGGGTGGATCATCACCTTTGTCATGCCCAAGGCGTCGGCGACGAGGCAGGCATGCTGCCCGCCCGCTCCGCCGAAACAGGCCAGCACATAGCGGGTGACGTCGTAACCGCGCTGGATCGAGATCTGCCGCACGGCCTTGGCCATGTTCTCGACGGCGATGGTGACGAAGCCCTCGGCGACCTCTTGCGGGCTCATGGCCTTGCCGGTCGCCGCCGCGATCTCGCCCGCTACTGCCTCGAAACCGCGCGTGACGGCCTCAGCGTCCAGCGGCTGGTCGGCATTGGGACCGAACACCTGTGGGAAGAACTCGGGCCGCAGCTTGCCCAGCATGACGTTGCAGTCGGTGACCGTCAGCGGTCCGCCGCGTCGGTAGGCCGCCGGCCCCGGCACCGCACCGGCCGAGGCCGGACCGACACGCAGCCTCGCGCCATCGAACGAACAGATCGAACCGCCACCGGCCGCCACCGTGTGGATGTTCATCATCGGCGCGCGCATCCGCACCCCGGCGACCACCGTCTCGAAGGCTCGCTCGTACTGGCCGGCATAGTGGCAGACGTCGGTCGAGGTGCCGCCCATGTCGAAGCCGATCACCCGCTCGAAGCCGGCCTCGCCCGCCGTCCGCGCCATGCCGACCACGCCACCGGCCGGGCCGGACAGGATGGCGTCCTTGCCCCGAAACGCCCGCGCGTCGGTCAGGCCGCCGTTCGATTGCATGAACAGCAGCCGGGTATCGTGCCCCAGCGCGCCAGCGACCTGATCCACGTAACGACGCAGGATCGGCGACAGATAGGCGCCGACGACGGTGGTGTCGCCCCGCCCGACCAGCTTCATCAGCGGGCTGACCTCGTGGCTGACCGAGACCTGGTTGAACCCGATCTCGCGCGCGATCGCCGCCACCCGCGCCTCGTGGTCGGTGAACCGGAAGCCGTGCAGCAGCACGATGGCGATAGCGCGGAAGCCGGCGTCGAACGCGGCCTGCAAGCCTTCCCGCGCGGCGGCCTCGTCCAGCGGCCGCAGGACCTGTCCCTCGACGCTCATCCGCTCGCCGATCTCGACGACGCGGTCGTAGAGAGCCTCGGGCTTGACGATATGGCGCTCGAACAGCTTCGGCCGCGCCTGGTAGCCGATCCGCAGGGCGTCGGCATGACCCGCCGTGATCGCCAGGACCGTCGGTTCGCCCTTGCGCTCGAGCAGGGCGTTGGTGGCCACCGTGGTGCCCATCTTCACCGCGTCGATCGCTGCGCCCTGCGGCAGCAAGGCCCGGACGCCGGCGACGGCCGCATCAGCATAGTGCTCGGGATTCTCGGACAGCAGCTTGTGGGTGACCAGCGATCCATCCGGACGCCGCGCGACGATGTCGGTGAACGTGCCGCCCCGGTCGATCCAGAACTCCCAGCCGCGCGGATCTTGGGTCATGAGGGGCGGAACTCCTTGCTCCGCCCCTCTTAGCGTTTGGGGCGCTTACTTCAACACACCCAGAAGTTCCGCCGCTTGCCACAGGCCCAGCAGAAGGAAGATCACCGCCGCGCCGATGCGCACATATTTCAGCGGCACGATCTTGGTGGCCGCCTCGCCCAGGTACACGGCCGGGATATTGGCCAGCATCATGCCCAGGGTGGTGCCCATCGAGACCCAGAAGATCGAGTGGAACTTGGCGCCCAGGGCCACGGTGGCGATCTGGGTCTTGTCGCCCATCTCGACCAGGAAGAAGGCGATGGTTGTGGTCAGGAACACGCCGTAGCGGCCCGGGCCGCTGGCCTCTTCGTCGTCGGCCTTGTCGGGGATCAGGGCCCAGCCCGCCATGGCGATGAACGAGATGGCGATGGCCCAGCGGAACCAATCGCCGCTGAGGAAGTCCGACACCCAGTAGCCAGCGGTGGCGGCCAGGGCGTGGTTGGCCAGGGTGGCGGCCAGGATGCCGAGAATGACGGGGATGGGTTTCTTGAAGCGCGTGGCCAGGATGATGGCCAAGAGCTGGGTTTTGTCGCCGATCTCGGCGATGGCCACGACCAGTGTCGAGACGAGGAGGGCTTCCATGGGTTCGCAAGACTCTCTGGGCCGGACGCATGCCAATAGCGTCGACACCCAGCCGGCCCGGTTGGGTGTCGTCGCCATTGGTCTCGCCAAGGAAGCGCTGTCGGTCCGCTTCCCTTCCCCGCGCCATGGATCCGAGGATCCAAGTGTGTTGACGGCGGGTCCCGCTGATAGGCGCGGGCGGCTACTCCCCAAAGGTGAGGCGGCGTGTAAGCGACTCCGCCCCCGCCGTCAACGCGTCAGGCTGCCGAAGCGGGGGCGTCGAACCGCAGCACGTGGATCGCCACCCGCACCTTGCCCGTGACGAAGCTGCCGCCGACCGCGGTCAGCACTGCCGGGGTGTCGGCATAGTAGGCGGTCGGCCCGACCACCCCGATGTTGCTGGAATTCTTGGCTACGCCCAGCGAACCACCGAACTTGCTGGCCTCGCCCGCGACGCCGCAATTGTACGAGGCCGCGCCGGTGATCGCGGCCGTCGTCCGGGTCGAGACCGCCAGCACGATGGCGCGGTTGGGAATGGCGATGCTGGTCGCGACCGAGGCGCCGGCCAGCGTCACCTCCTGCTCCAGGATCTCCAGCCGGGTGTTGGCCTGGTTCGGCGTCTGGGCGGCGGTCAGGCTGCGGAAAGTGGTCGACAGCGGAACCCAGGCCGCGCCGTCGAAGGCGACCATCTGGTTCTCGTCCTTGACCCAGGCCAGCACGCCCTCGGCCGGAGCGATGGCCTCCCAGGCGCCGGCTTCGAACCGCATTAGGGTCCCGGCAGGCGGTCCGGGCCACGCGGCGATCCAGACCCCGCCGTTGACGGGACTGGCCGGCTGCACGGCGACCGACCGGCTCTCGACGGCCAACTGCACCAGGCCGTCCAGCCGGGCCAGGCTCTCGTTGATGGGGATGTGTTTCTGGGCCTGGGCGGCGATCACATAGGGCAGGCCAAGGCGAGGCGTCGTTTCGTCGAAGACTTGAGCAGGCATGGGCAGCGGCTCTCCGGAGCGGATTGAAGACCGCTCCAGCATCAAGCCGCCGAAAGTTGCGGGGACGAAGCGCGCTCCGTCCCCGTGATCCGCCCGTCTACTCGGCGGCGAAAGCCAAGTGATTTCCGGAGGTCAGCGCCGTCTTGGCCGCCAATTCGGCCTTGGCCTGCTCGTACTCGGCCGCGAACTTGGCGATGAGTTCGGCCGCCGGGAGGACTTCCTTGATTGCGCCGATGCCCTGGCCCGAGCCCCAGATGTCGCGCCAGGCCTTGGCTTCCTGGTTGCCGCCCGAGCCGAAGCTCATCTTCGACGGATCGCTGACCGGCAGGTTCTCGGGATCCAGGCCCGCATTGACGATCGACGAGCGCAGGTAGTTGCCGTGCACGCCGGTGAACAGGTTCGAATAGACGATGCCGTCGGCTTGGCCCTCGACGATGCCCTGCTTGTATCCCTCGATGGCGTTGGCCTCTTCGGTCGCGATAAAGGCCGAGCCGATATAGGCCAAGTCCGCGCCCATGGCCTGGGCGGCCAGGATCGAGCGGCCCGAGGCGATGGAGCCCGACAGCGCCACCGGCCCGTCGAACCACTCGCGGATTTCCTGGATCAGGGCGAACGGCGACAGGGTGCCGGCGTGACCGCCGGCGCCGGCCGCGACCGGGATCAGGCCGTCGGCGCCCTTTTCGATCGCCTTGCGCGCAAAGCGGTCGGTGATGACGTCATGCAGAGTGATGCCGCCGTAGGAGTGAATCGCCTGGTTCAGATCCTCGCGAGCGCCCAGCGAGGTGATGACCACCGGGACCTTGTGCTTGACGCACATCTCGATGTCTTCCTCGAGCCGGTTGTTGGTCTTGTGGACAATCTGGTTGACGGCGAACGGCGCGCTCGGCGCTTCCGGGTGCGCACGGTCGTAGGCGGCCAGCTCCTCGGTGATCCGGTGCAGCCACTCGTCCAGCTGTGAGATCGGGCGAGCGTTCAGCGACGGGAACGAGCCGACGATCCCCGCCTTGCACTGGGCGATCACCAGATCGGGATTGCTGATGATGAACAGCGGCGAGGCGATGACCGGAAGACGCAGACGGTCACGCAGGATCGGCGGCAAAGCCATGGGCGAGTTCCCCTTTGGAGATCGGCGTTCCGCGCCGACTATATGAACGGCGATCAGATTAAACGCCCGTTTGCCACCCGCGCAAGGCTTGACGGTCGTTACGGCAGGGGAGCAACTCGCTCAAAAATGGCCTCTCGTATCGCATCTCAGGAGATAAACGCCGTGACCGCCACGCCCCTGGCCGACGACTTCGGCGCCCAAGGCGACGCGGCGACCCGCGCGCGGTGGATGGCCCTGGTCGAGAAGACGCTGAAGGGCCAGAGCTTCAATGAGGCCCTGACGGTGACGACGCCCGACGGCCTGACGATCCAGCCGCTGTATACGGCGCAGGACGGCGTCGCGGTGGCCCGCGACCTGCGCCTGCGTGATCCCGAGCGGCCCTGGGACCTGCGCGTCCGCGCCGCCCATCCCGATCCCGTGCACACGGCGCGGGATATCCTGACCGACCTGGAGAACGGCGCGGCCTCGGTGCTGCTGAAGATCGATCCCACGGGCGCGGACGGCGTCGCGATCGGCTCGGTGGACGATCTGGCCCAGGCGCTGTCGGGCGTGCTGATCGACCTGGCGACCGTGTCGCTGGACGCCGGCTATCTGAGTCCCAAGGCCGCCGACTGGCTGAGCGCCCTGGCCAAGGGCGCGCCGAATGCGCCGCTGGCCTTTCACCTGGATCCGCTGACCACTTTCGCGCAGACCGGAACCAGCCCTGGCCAGATCGAGGCCCACGTCTTCAACGCCGCCACGGTCGCCGCGCGCCTCTCCGAAACCTACGCCAAGGCCAGCCTGTTCCTGGCCAGCGGCCGCTCCGCCCACGAGGCCGGCGGGTCCAATACCGAGGAGCTGGCGATGATGACCGCCAGCGCCCTCGCCTATGCCAAGGCCCTGGTGCGCTCGGGCCTTACGATGGAAGACGCCTTCGGCCGCATTGTGCTGGGCGTCAGCCTGGACGGCGAATATTTCACCGGCGTCGCCAAGGTCCGCGCCGTCAAGGCGATGTGGGCGCGGCTCACGCAAGCCTGCGGCGTCACGGTGCCCTCCAAGATCGAAGCCCGCTCGTCGCGCCGGATGCTGGCCAAGGCCGACGCCTGGACCAACCTGCTGCGTCTGACCTCGGCCGGGTTCGCCGGCGCGGTCGGTGGGGCCGACGCCATCGTGCTGGACGCCTTCACCGACGCCATCGGCCTGCCCACCGCGTTTGCCCGTCGCCAGGCGCGCAACACCCAGCTCGTCCTGATGGAAGAGAGCAATTTGGGCCGCGTCGCCGATCCGGCGGGCGGGGCTTGGTATCTGGACAGCCTGACTGACCAGCTGGCCCGCGCCGCCTGGGGCGGTTTCCAGGCCATCGAGACGGCCGGCGGCATCATCAAGGCGCTGGAGGCCGGCGCGATCACCGACGCGGTCGCCAAGTCCCGCGCCACACAGGAAGCCGCCTACGCCGACAAGTCCCGCAAGATCCTGGGCGTTACGGTCTTCCCCAACGCCGACGACAAGACGCCCGAGGTCGAGGCGCCGGACGCGTCGGCCTTCGCCAAGACCGGTCCCGACGTCCGCCTGCCCGGCCCGGACAGCCGGTGCCCGCCCCTGACGCCCGTGCGCTTCGCCGCCGCTTTCGAGGCCGCCTGAGCCATGAGCAAGTTCCCCGACTTCACCACGATCGACTTCGCCGAAGTGGCTTCACAGGCTGCACCGGAAGGCGAGACCTGGAACACGCCGGAGGGTGTCGCGGTCGCCCCAGCCTATGACGCCGACGACGCAGCCGGCCTAGACTTCACCGGCGGCTTCCCGGGCGTCGCGCCGTTCGTGCGCGGCCCCTACCCGACCATGTACGTGACCAACCCGTGGACAGTGCGGCAGTATGCGGGTTTCTCGACCGCCGAGGACAGCAACGCCTTCTATCGCCGCAACCTGGCGGCCGGTCAGATGGGCCTGTCTGTGGCCTTCGACCTCGCCACCCACCGCGGCTATGACAGCGACCACGAGCGGGTGAAAGGCGACGTCGGCATGGCCGGCGTGGCCATCGACTCGATCCTGGACATGCGCACGCTCTTCAGCGGCATCCCGCTCGACAAGATGAGCGTGTCGATGACCATGAACGGCGCGGTGCTGCCGATCCTGGCGCTCTACATCGTCGCGGCCGAGGAACAGGGCGTCTCGCCCGACAAGCTGTCGGGGACGATCCAGAACGACATCCTCAAAGAGTTCATGGTGCGGAACACCTACATCTATCCGCCCGCGCCCTCGATGCGGATCATCTCCGACATCTTCGCCTTCACCTCGGCGAACATGCCCAAGTTCAACTCGATCTCGATCAGCGGCTATCACATGCAGGAGGCCGGGGCGACGGCCGACCTGGAGCTGGCCTACACCCTGGCCGACGGCGTCGAATACGCCCGGGCCGGCGTCGCGGCAGGCATGAGCATCGACACCTTCGCCCCGCGCCTGAGCTTCTTCTGGGCCATCGGCATGAACTACTTCATGGAGGTGGCGAAGATGCGCGCGGCCCGCCTGCTGTGGGCCCGCTTGATGAAGCGCGAGTTCGAGCCGAAGGACGACCGCTCGCTCAGCCTCCGTACGCACAGCCAGACCTCCGGCTGGTCGCTGGCCGCTCAGGACGTGTTCAACAACGTCTCGCGGACCTGCGTCGAGGCCATGGCGGCGGTGAACGGCCAAACCCAGAGCCTTCACACCAACGCTCTGGACGAGGCCTTGGCCCTGCCCACCGACTTCTCGGCCCGCATCGCCCGCAACACCCAGCTATTCCTGCAGATGGAGAGCGGCACGACCCGCGTCGCCGATCCCTGGGGCGGCAGCTACTATGTCGAGCGCCTGACCCACGATCTGGCCCAGAAGGCCCTGGCCCACATCGAGGAGGTCGAGGCCGCCGGCGGCATGGCCAAGGCCATCGAGCAAGGCATTCCCAAGCTGCGCATCGAGGAAGCCGCCGCCAAGACCCAGGCCCGCATCGACGCCAATCGCCAGAGCGTGGTCGGCGTCAATCGCTACAAGCCCGAGGTCGAGGACGTCATCCCGATGCTCAAGGTCGACAACGGCTCGGTGCGCGCCCAGCAGCTGGAAAAGCTGGCCCGCCTGAAGGCCGAGCGCGATCCGGCCGAGACCGAACGCGCTCTGAAGGCCCTGGAAGACGGCGCCCGGGGGACCGGCAATCTGCTGGCCCTGGCCGTCGACGCCGCCCGCGCCAAGGCCACGGTCGGCGAGATCAGCCTGGCCATGGAGAAGGTCTTCGGCCGCCACCGCGCCGTGATCAAGGCGATCGAGGGCGTCTACGCCAAGGAGGCCGGCGCCGATCCCAAGGCCGCTCGCGCCCGGGCCATGGTCGCCGCTTTCCGCGAAGCCCATGGCGGCGCGCCGCGCATCATGGTCGCCAAGATGGGTCAGGACGGCCATGACCGCGGCCAGAAGGTCATTTCCAGCGCCTTCGCCGACCTCGGCTTCCAGGTCGAGATCGGCCCGCTGTTCCAGACCCCCGCCGAGGCCGCCGACGAGGCGATCAAGGCCGGCGTCCACGTGGTCGGCGCCTCGTCTTTGGCCGCGGGCCACTTGACGCTGGTGCCGGAGTTGAAGGCCGAGCTGGCCGCCCGCGATCGCTCCGACATCGTGGTGGTGGTCGGCGGCGTGATCCCGCCCCAGGACTTCCAGGCCCTGCTGGACGCCGGCGCCGCCAGCATCTTCCCGCCCGGCACGGTCATCGCCGAAGCGGCCATCGAGGTGCTGGAAAAGCTGAACGTCCAGCTGGGCTACAGCCAGGGAACGGCGGCTTAGCGATCGGCTATCTCCGTGTTATCTTGAGCCTATGAACGCCTTGGTCCAAGCGCTGGAGACGTCGCAACAGCACCGCTTCACGCTGGACGATGTCCTGCGCATGCAGAAAGCTGGGATCCTCGATGAGAGCGCCCGTGTCGAGCTCATTGAGGGAGTCTTGGTCGAGATGGCCTCCGAAGGCGCTTCGCATGTCCGTTTGAAAACACGGATTGCCTATGCCCTGATGGCCAAAGGCGTTGGCTCACATATCGTCGTGACAGACTCGACCTTGAGGCTTTCGCCCGTCAACGCGCCGAGTCCTGATCTCCACATCTATGAGGCCTCGCTACCGTTGACCGACGTGAGCGGCCAGAACGTGGGCCTTGTTATCGAGGTGGCGTACTCGACCATCGGAAGCGACCTGACTTTCAAGGCCGACCTCTACGCCCAGCATGGCGTCCGCGAGTACTGGGTCGTCGACGTCAACACCGACACGGTCATCACCCATCGCACCCTGGCCGGCGGGACCTACCGCGACGTCGTGCACCATTCGGCGCGGGACACGGTGACCGCCCAGCACCTGCCGGGGATCACCCTGTGCCTGGCCGAGTTGCCCACCATTCGCTGATCGACCCTTGCCCGAAACCGAGCGCGTTGTAACCTGAGGTCGAGCACGATCCAGAGTTCCGCATGCCGCCCTCGACACGCCGCACCACCAAGCTTCGCGTCGCCCTGGCGCTGCTGCTGGCTTTTGTCATGCCGTCGCTGGTGCTGGGCCAGATCTTCTATTGGACCTCACCGGAAATCGGGCCGAAGGCGCCGGGGACAGCTGCGCTATACGCTTGGCCGATGCTGGTGTTCGGCCTGTTCTTCGGCTGGCCCTACGTGCTGGGCGCCGTGGGCTGCTGGGCGGTGCTCGACCATTTCGACCGCCACGTCTTATGGACCGCGGCGATCATCGGCCTGGGGACCGGCGCGGCCGTGTCGGGAAAAGGCTCGACGGCCAATTTCCAAATCGATATCGCGACCGCCATGACCCTGGGCCTGGTCACCGCCCTGGGCGTCTGGTGGATCGCCTATGGTCGCCAAGACCGCCTGCCCGCGCCCAAGCCCCTGCCCAAGCCGCGCCTCGCGCTCTAGCCGCCCTTCTTGCGGAACAACCCGCGGCGCTTCCTGCCGCGCTCCGCCGCCACATCATCGGGCAGGCCGTGCTTGGCCTCGATGTCCTTCTGCAGCGCCTTGGCGGCCATCAGGTGGCCGGGGAACAGGGTGTCGACCAGCCAGCCGGCGACCGGCACCGTGTCGGACAGGTTGTCGGCGACCAGATACGCCATCATCCGCGCCATGGTCCCGGCCGAGGCCTTGGCCTGGAAGGCCTGGATCATCAGCAGGCCGCCGGCGCTGACGCCGTAGATCAGGCCCGCGCCCGGCACCCAGGCCAGCACGCCGTCCAGGCCGATGCCGATGGGTCCGACGCCGATCAGCCTGTCCGACAGGCGCTTGATCGACTCCGCCGATCGCCAGGCGCGGTGGGCCTTGGCGCGGCGGTCGGACCCGCGATCGGCAGAGGCGAACGAGATCTCGTCGGTCATGCTTGCCTCAACGCCCCGCTTCGCCGCTCGTTGCTTGACCTTCAGCCGAGGAAGACTACCCGGCGCTTTTCCTTGCCCGCCTGGATGCGGGCCAGCAGGTCCCGGTACTCCTGGGTGGCCTGCACGTCCTTGCGCGAGCCCTCGAAATAGATGGTGTCGTCCATGTGGTTGGTCAGCATGTCGGCCGACCACTTGTGACCGGTGAACAGCACGTCGATCGCCTTGCCGGCCACCGGCACCATGCCCGCCACCGTGTCGATCAGGATGATGGCCACGATCTGGATGATGATCATCGGCGCGGCGCGCGCCCGCAGCGCGTCCAGCACGATCAGCCCGCCCGCGCCCAGGCTGTACAGCTCGCCAGCGCCCGGGATCCAGGTCAGCAGGCCGTCCAGGCCCACGCCGAACGGACCGACGCCGACCACGTTGTCCGACAGCTTCTTCACCCGCTCGACGTTGTTGCGGATGTTGTGCAGCTCGATGTGCGATTTGGCGAAGATCACCAGGCGGCTCCGGACGGTTAACGTCACCAGTAGGAAAACAGGGGCAACTTGCCTGAACCCAGGCCGCGCCGGAAGTGGCGGCGCTTCAGATTCCCCCCTTGGGCGAACGCCGTGATGGAAAGTCGCGCGTTTCGGGGGAGCCCCTCGCGAACAGCCGCGTTTGCGCCTAAGTTAACCCTGTTGCCCGCCAGGATTCCCGGATGCTGATCACGACGACCCCGTTCATCGAAGGCCGCCCGGTTCGCGAGTACAAGGGCGCGATCTATGCTCAGTCGATCCTGGGCGCCAATGTGGTGCTGGATCTGCTGGCCTCGATCCGCGACTTCATCGGCGGCCATTCGAAGTCCTATGAGCGTGTCCTGGCCCGGGCCCGCGAGGACGCCATGAAGAACCTGACCAAGGAAGCCGAGGCGCTGGGCGCCAACGCCATCCTGGGCGTGGATCTCGACTACAACACCGTCGGTCCGAACGGGTCGATGATGATGGTCTCGGTGTCGGGCACGGCAGTGGTGCTGTCCTAGAGGGCTATTGGCTCCTTTGAATGAAGCCGTGCGTCCTTCGAGGCTCGGCTTCGCCGCGCACCTCAGGATGAGGAAATTTGTACATAGCCCCTCATCCTGAGGTGCGAGCCAGCGGCGAGCCTCGAAGGACGCACGGCGTTTCGGCTTCACGCGGCTTCACCGTTGAAGGTCGTAGGGAGGCGACGGAGCGGCCGGGCGAACCCGGATGACCGTATGGTTTGTTGTGCGT
>CAZRPD010000015.1:0-3004 GCA_964601775.1 uncultured Caulobacter sp.
CACGTCTGAAGGAAGCCCAATGTCCGACCTCAACCCCGCCGCCGAACGCGTCGCCGCCCTGCTGACCGCCCGCGGCGAGACCGTCGCCATCGCCGAGTCCTCGGCCGGCGGCCTGATCTCGGCGGCGCTGCTGGCCGTGCCGGGGGCGTCGAAGTTCTATGTCGGCGGGGCGGTCGTCTACACGGCGCGGGCGCGCCTGACCCTGATGGACATCCCGCAGAAGGCCATGGACGGGCTGCGGTCCGCGAGCGAGCCCTATGCCGTCCTGCTGGCCCGCGTAGCGCGCAAGAACCTCAAAGCGACCTGGGGCCTATCGGAGACCGGGGCGGCCGGGCCGGACGGCAACCGCTACGGCGATGCGCCCGGCCACTGCTGCATGGCGGCCGTCGGCGAGGAGACCTCGGTCAGCGCCACGCTCGAAACCGGCAGCGCCGAGCGCCCGGCCAACATGCACGCCTTCGCCGTGGCGGCGCTGGAACTGCTGGCCCAGACCCTGGAAGCCGAAGCCTAGACCGTCGCGAACAGGGCGTAGGCGAACTCGTCCATCGCCTTCTGGGTGATGCCCGTATTGTTCAGCAGCACCACGGTGGTCTGGTCGTCGAAGCGGTGGCCCAGCACCGAGCGATAGCCGGCCGCCCGTCCCGTCTCCCAGGCAAAGACGCGCGGCAGGCCATCGGCGAACAGGGGCTTAACCCGGCCGCCCAGGGCGTAGTCCTGATCGGGCCAGCCCACGGTCAGTAGCGCCTTCTTGCGCGCCGGCGGCAGGAACGGACCGTCGAAGATCGCATGGGCGGCCTTCAGGAGGTCGCCGGCCGTGCTGACATAGCCGCCGCTGGCCGCAAAGAACGGGAAGCGGTCGTTGGACTGCCGGGCCAGCGGCTCCAGCGTCCGGTACGAGACGGCCAGGCCCGGCGGGTCGACGGGCGTCGTACGGGTCAGACCCAGCGGCCCGGTGACCAGCTCGGCCATCGCGTCCGCATAGGGCTTGCCAGTCACCGTCTCGATGATCGCCGTCACGATCACCCAGTTGGTCAGGGCGTAGTCGAACTTCGTCCCCGGCTCGAAGGCCAGATCGCCCGAGCACCACAGCGTCACCGCCTGCGCCGTCGTGAAGCTCTTCTTGAAAAGGTCCGGATCGGGATTGGCCTTGGTCGCCGCCGCGAAACCGTTCGGGACGCCGCTGACATTGGTCAGCAGATGGCGCAGCTTGACCTTGGCGCCGGTGTCGGCGCGGTAGTCCGGCAGCCAGGTCGTGATCGGGGCGTCCAGGTCCAGCTTGCCGGCCTGGACCAGCTTCAGCACCGCGGTGGAGGTCAGCCACTTGGAGATCGAGGCGATCACATAGGGCGTGTCCAGCGTCGTTGGGGTCTTGGCCTCGATGTCCTTGAACCCGATGGTCCGCGAATAGATCGGCTTGCCGGCCTTGCCGATCAGCACCACGCCCTGGAACGCTTGAGTCTTGAGGAAGGCGTCGACCGCTCGATCGGCCGCGCTTCCCGACAGCACCGCGGCCGAGGCCTTTTCAGCCAGGCCCAATTCAGCCAAACCGAGGGCGGCGGCCCCGGCCAGAAATTCGCGCCGTCCGAACATTGAAACGCCCCCTGATTGCAGCGGCGCGACCGTGGCGGGGAAAACCTGCCCCTGTCACGTGAAACTCCGGTAAGGTCACATCGCCCGAGAGAGGCACATCCTTGCGGCAATCAGCGCCTTGACGCTCCAACCCACGCATGTCATCACGCTTTCCACAAGTTTGGAGCAAAACTCGTGCGCAAAACCATGATCGTACTTATGGAGCGGCCGTCCGCGGCGTGACCTCGAAGTCACGACGTAGTTCGGTCGCGCGCGCAAAGGTCCTTCGGGGCCTTTTTTCTTTTCAGCCTTCAGCTTCCCCTTTCCCCACCGGATCACTGCCATGACCGCCCATCAGACCATCGAGAGCAAAGCTCCCGCCCAGACCGCAGATCGCGCCATGACCGGCGCTGAGATCGTCGTGCGCGGCCTCGTGGACCAAGGCGTCGAGGTGCTGTTCGGCTATCCGGGCGGCGCGGTCCTGCCGATCTATGACGCGCTGTTCCACGAGCCGCGCCTGCAGCACATCCTGGTCCGCCACGAGCAGGGCGCGACCCACGCGGCCGAAGGCTATGCGCGCAGCTCGGGCAAGCCGGGCGTCGTGCTGGTCACCTCGGGTCCGGGCGCGACCAACGCCATCACCGGCATCATGGACGCCCTGATGGACTCGATCCCGATGGTCGTCATCACCGGCCAGGTCCCCACCCACCTGATCGGCACCGACGCCTTCCAGGAAGCCGACACCGTCGGCATGACCCGCTCGTGCACCAAGCACAACTACCTGGTCAAAGACGTCCGCGACCTGCCGCAGATCATCCACGAGGCCTTCAAGATCGCCACCACCGGCCGTCCGGGCCCGGTGCTGATCGACATCCCCAAGGACGTCCAGTTCGCCAAGGGTGAGTATTTCGGCCCGACCGAGGTCGCCTCGAACCACGCCTATTCGCCGAAGACCAAGGGCGACGCCAATCGCGTCGCCGAGGCCGTGAAGCTGATCGCCGGCGCGCGTCGTCCGATCTTCTACACCGGCGGCGGCGTCATCAACGCCGGCCCCAAGGCCAGCGAGGCGCTGCGCGAGCTGCAGGCCCTGACCGGCGCGCCGGTGACCTCGACCCTGATGGGCCTGGGCGCCTTCCCGGCCGCCGATCCGGCCTGGCTGGGCATGCTGGGCATGCATGGCACGTTCGAAGCCAACAACGCCATGCACGACTGCGACGTGATGATCTGCGTCGGGGCCCGCTTCGACGACCGCGTCACCGGCCGCCTGGACGCCTTCTCGCCAGGCAGCAAGAAGATCCACATCGATATCGACGCCTCGTCGATCAACAAGAACGTCCGCGTCGACCTGCCGATCGTCGGCGACGCCGGCAGCAATCTTTAGGGCATGGTCGCCGCCTGGAAGGCCGGCGGGCCACAAGCGAACAAGGCCGCCCTT
>CAZRPD010000015.1:3014-27104 GCA_964601775.1 uncultured Caulobacter sp.
CCCTCCCGACCGCGGGCAACGCCGCCCTCATTGTCCAGGACATCACCGGGGCGGGAGAGCCCAACGGCCATCAGCCGAACAAGGCCGCCCTGACCGACTGGTGGAGCCAGATCGACGCCTGGCGCGCCCGCCAGTGCCTGAACTATCGCCGCTCGGAAACGGTCATCAAGCCGCAGTACGCCATCGAGCGCCTGTATGAACTGACCAAGGATCGCGACAGCTACGTCACGACCGAAGTCGGCCAGCACCAGATGTGGGCCGCGCAGTTCTATCGCTTCGAGGAGCCCAACCGCTGGATGACCTCGGGCGGCCTGGGCACCATGGGCTACGGCCTGCCCGCCGCCATCGGCGTGCAGATGGCCCACCCCAAGAGCCTGGTCATCGACATCGCCGGCGAAGCCTCGATCCAGATGTGCATCCAGGAGCTGTCGACGGCGATCCAGTTCGACCTGCCGGTCAAGATCTTCATCCTGAACAACGAGTGGATGGGCATGGTCCGCCAGTGGCAGCAGCTGCTGCACGGCGAGCGCTACAGCCACTCCTATTCCGACAGCCTGCCCGACTTCGTGAAGCTGGCAGAGGCCTATGGCGCGGTCGGCATCCGCTGCAGCGACCCGGCCGAACTGGACGGCAAGATTCTGGAGATGATCAACAGCGACAAGGTCGTGGTCTTCGACTGCCGCGTCGAGAAGCACGAGAACTGCCTGCCGATGATCCCCTCGGGCAAGGCCCACAACGAGATGATCATGGGCGAGGTCGAGGACATCGGGAACGTGATCGGCGAGGCTGGCGCGGGGTTGGTGTAGCGACGCCATTGACAACCATGGCGAGCACAATGCTCCGTACTCGCCATGGCGACGTTCGAATGGGATCCGATCAAGGCGCAGCGCAATCTGTCCAAGCACGGCGTTAGATTCGAAGACGCCGTTCTGGTCTGGCAGGATCCGTTCTACGTTACCTACCCTGATCGCGTGGTCGATCACGAGCTGCGATATCACGCCGTCGGCGTCGTCGGGCTTGTGACCTTCCTTCTGGTGGTTCACATCTATGTCGAAGGCGATGACGAACGTGTCCGGATCGTCAGTGCGCGCAGAGCGACTCCCCAGGAGCGCAAAACCTATGAGCAAGATCTCCCTGGCGCCTGAGCAGGCGGAACGGTTGGCCAGACTGGCCGATTTGCCCGATGAGACCATCGACACCGACGACATTCCCGAAGCGCCGGCCGAGAATTTCGCGCTGGCGCGTCGTCCGGGCCTTGGCCAGCCGCGCGCCTATCCTGACGCGGTAGCGCTCGACGCCGACCTTGTCGCCTGGTTCAAGGACCATGCTGGCGACAAGCCCTATCAGACCGAAATCAACCGCGTGCTGCGCCAGCACGTGGCCAAGGCAGAAAAGAAGCGCGCCTGATGACCGCCAACGTCCAACCCGCCTCCCTCCTGGCCCCCGCCTCGGCCTACGATCTCAGCCCCAACGAGCAGAGCGAGCAGACGGCGACCTTCGCCCTGCTGGTCGATAACGAGCCCGGCGTCCTGCATCGCGTGGTCGGCCTGTTCGCCGCGCGGGGCTACAACATCGAGAGCCTCACGGTCGCCGAGACCGACCGCAAGTCACACACCAGCCGCATCACCGTGGTGACGCGCGGCACCCGCCAGGTGCTGGACCAGATCGAGGCCCAGCTGAACAAGGTCGTCAATGTCCGCCGCGTCCATGACGTGACCCGCGACCCCAACGGCGTCGAGCGCGAGCTGGCCCTGGTCAAGGTGCGCGGCTCGGGCGCCGATCGCGTGGAGGCCCTGCGCGTGGCCGACATCTTCCGCGCCAAGCCGGTCGACACCACGCTGGAGAGCTTCGTGTTCGAGATCTCGGGCGCACCGTCCAAGATCGACAAGTTCCTGGACCTGATGCGCCCCCTGGGCCTGGTGGAACTTTCGCGCACCGGCGTCCTTTCCATCGAGCGGGGCGTCGAAGGGATGTAGGCGATGGGCGGCTTGACCGGACTGATCGCGGGGCTGGCCCTCGCCGCCGTCCCTCAGGCTGCTCCTGATCCGGCCGCCTGGTGGTCGCCGGACATCCCCCGGCCGCCACCCGAGTCCGAACCGCTCTACGCCCGCCGCCTGGGTCGCAACGACCAGCCGATCCCGATCGACAACGGCGTCGAGCCCCTGCTCTACCGCCTGTGGGGCCTGCAGCCGCTGCAGAGCCAGGTGCTCAAGCGCGGCGAACTGATCCTGGAAGTCTGGGCCAGGCCCTCGCGGGGCGTGCGCCAGGCCGTGGTCCGCGTCACCCTGCGCCGCGACGGCCGCGCCTTCGTCCAGGCCCGCGCCGGCCTGGGCTGCTGCACGCCCGAGATCGGCCGCCGCGTCGATACCGACGCCGAGCTAGCCGAGGTCCAGATCGCGCCGCTAAAGGCCATCCCCGCCGATCCGGCCTGGAGCCAGCCGCGCGCCGTGATCGTCGACTATGGCGGCGGCGCGGTGACGGCGCTGTGCGTCGACGGCGTCTCATGGGACGTGACCCTGGTCGTTCCGGGCCAGGCGCGGCACCTGCGCAGGGCGTGCGACGACGCCGAGGTCGGCTCGATCGCGCCGATCCTGTCGGCCGCCCTGGGCGCCGCCGTCGGCCGCGACCCGCGCTTCGACGCGGTGCTGCCACGCGGGGCCGATTTCTCGCGCCAAGCCTCGGCCTACGTTTCGCTGATCGAGGGCGGCGGCCGGCTGCGGGCCGGCGACAGCAACCGGCCTCAGCCCGCAATCGTCCCGGTCGGTTCAGACGAGGACGAGCCTATGCCCCCGCCATCTGTTCTGGCTGATCCCGCAGGCGCGCCACGTCCCTGAGCGGCGGCGCGCCGAACAGGCGGGCATATTCGCGGCTGAACTGCGAGGCGCTGTCATAGCCGACCGTGTGGCCGGCCGTGGCGGCGTCCAGGCGCTGGACCAGGATCAGGCGGCGGGCCTCCTGCAGGCGGATCTGCTTCTGGTACTGCAGCGGCGACAGCGAGGTCACGGCCTTGAAATGCTGGTGCAGGGCCGAGGCGCTCATCCGCGCCTCCTCGGCCACCAGGTCGATGCTGAACGGCTGGTCGAAATTGCGCTTGATCCAGCCGATGGCGCGGTTGACCTGGCGCAGGCGGCCGTCGCGGCGGGCGATCTGGGCCAGGCGCGGGCCGTGCTCGCCGGTCAGCAGGCGATAGAGGATCTCGCGCTCGATCAGCGGGGCCAGCATCGGCGCGTCGTCGGGCGTGTCCATCAGGCTGACCATCCGGCAGCAAGCGTCGAACAGCGCCGGCGTCATGGCCCCGGCTGACAGGCCCCCGACCAGCGGCGCGGCGGCGTCCAGCCGCGCGGCCAGACCGGCCTCCATGATCATCTCGCTGACCAGGGTCGGGTCCAGGGTGATGCGGAACGACAGGTATGGCGCCTCGGGCGAGGCCTCGACCACCTGGCCGGCCACCGGCACGTCGACCGCCGCCAGGAAGAAGTTGTGCGAGTCGTAGTGGTGCACGACGTCGCCAACCAGAACCCGCTTGCGCCCCTGGGCCAGCACGCAGAAGGCCGGGTCGTGCACGGCGTGCATCGGTTCGCTGGGCTGGTGCACGCGATAGAGGCCCACGCGTGGCCCGCAGCAGGTCTCGTGCGGGCCTTCGTCGGGTGTGAATCGTTCAATCAGGGCGGCCAGCGCCTCGCGCGTGCTCATCGGATTTCCTTGTCGGTGCGAGGCTATTTCTAAGCCTTGCACGATCCTCCGTCACCCGACGGCGTTCGGTTACGGAGGATCGTGCAATCAAGTCGGAGCATCGGTCTACCGGCTGGACGCCCCCGCCCTGCATAGTGGCCTCGTTCCGCTTCCCCAGCGGAACGGCCCCCAAATTCGAGATCATGACGAGACGCGCAACGGCCAGGCCGGCCGACGCCGACCGCCGTGCTCCCCGCCCAACCTGACCCTGGAGGATCGCCCATGTTCATGTCCGCCATCGTTCCCCACATCCCCGTCGCCGGCGTCTGGAACTCGCCCGACGGGCGGATCAGCCTGGAACTGCGCGCCGACGGCCGCTTCATCGAGACCCATGGCGGCTTCCTCGACGTGTTCACCGGCGTCTATGTTCTGGAAGGCGAGCGGCTGAAACTGTTCGAGGATCGCGGCGCGGTGATCGAAGGCACCCTCATCGACGGCCGCCTGAGCCTGGGGACCAACTGACACCCGCCCTTCCCTCCGCGATCCGAACACCCTATATTGGAATTGTCCGGTCTCGGCCGGACTATGGGGATAAACGCGCACGTAATAAGCGGACTGGACCCGGGTGCGATTCCCGGCGGCTCCACCAATCTCTCCCAAGTTATCATGGGACTGCATGGGGCCGATCAGCATCGACAGACGTGTAAAGGTGTATGCTTTCTCTCGGCTTGACCCACCGTTTCGGGTCATTTTTCTAAATGCGAACGATAACTTCGCTGAAGAGTTCGCCGTCGCCGCGTAATGCGGTGCAGGTGAATTCGCCTCTTAAGTCCTAGGGGTTCAGATCCCTAGGCGGGGCCCGGAGGGAGCCTGCCAACAGAATCCCTCCACTTTCCACGACATCGCTAGCGCCCCCTCCGTCTCGCTGCGTATCCGCAGCGATCCACCTCCCCCGTTTCACGGGTGAGGATGACGTTTTCCTCCCCTGCGAAGCGGGGGAGGTGGCGCGGCGCGGATACGCGTCGTGACGGAGGGGGCGCACTCCAGCGGAATTCAACGGTCACCCGCTTTGCGCGAAGCCGTTGACGCGTTAGGTTCGGAATCTCGTTTCCAGTTCGAAGTATCGACCCCGCGCATGTCTCAGACCCAACCGCCCGAAGACCTCATGCAGTACGAGGCCATGGCCCAGGACGCCCTGCGCGGCGTGGTCAAGGCGGCGCTGAAGAAGGCTGCCGCGCCCGGCGGCCTGCCTGAACCGCATCACCTGTACATCACCTTCAAGACCAAGGCGCCGGGCGTCTCGGGTCCGCAGGACCTGCTGGGCAAGTACCCAGACGAGATGACCATCGTCCTGCAGCACCAGTACTGGGACCTGACGCCGGGCGACGCCTTCTTTTCGGTGACCCTGAAGTTCGGCGGTCAGCCCAAGCGCCTGCAGGTGCCCTATGCGGCCCTGACCCGCTTCTACGATCCGTCGGTGCAGTTCGCCCTGCAGTTCACCGCCCCCGAGATCATCGAGGACGAGCCCGAGCCGGAAGCCGCGCCCGAAGCGCCCGCGCCGACCGGCGAAGAGGGTCCCAAGATCGTCTCCCTGGACCAGTTTCGGAAGAAATGACCGACATCGCCTCCGACGCAGTCCAGACCCTGTCGGACGAGGCGATCCTCGAGCGCTTCCGCGCCTCCAAGAACCAGCCGACCGGATCCCAGACCCTGGGCTTCGAACTCTTGGCCGTGCGCCAGGCCGACCGCGAGGTCGAGGTGGGCTTTACAGCCCGCGCCGACCTGCTGTGCAATCCGATGGGCCAGATCCAGGGCGGTTATGTCTGCGCCATGCTGGACGAGGCGATGTCGGTGGCCGGCATGATCGCCTCGGGCATGACCCATGTGGTGCCGACCCTGGAGATGAAGACCAGCTTCCTGCGCCCGGCCATGCCCGGCGCCCTGCGCGGCGTCGGCCGGGTGGTGAAGTGGGGCCGCACGGTCTGCTTCACCGAGGGAGAGCTTTATGACGCCGAGGGCCGCCTGCTGGCCAAGGCCAGCGGCACGGCGATCCCCACGCCCTTCGCCAGCTTCAAGACGAAATAGGCGCGACATGCGGACAGTGGCGGCGGTCATCGGGCTTCTGTTTCTGCTGTTCTCGCCGCCCGCCACCGCGCGGACGGGCCCGTTCTCCAACTGGACCGCCATCGTGGTGGCCGGCGACTACCAGGCCCATGAAGGCGGCGACACCGAAGCCTTCGACAACGCTCGCCGCGATGTCGCCAGAACCCTGGTCGACCTGGGTTTCGACAAGAGCGCCGTCCGTCAGTTCTCGGTGCGCCCCCAGCGCTATCCGATCGAGGTCCCCGGCCGCGCCGACGCCAAGACCCTGCGCGACGCCCTGCTGACCAGCGCCCAGACCGCCAAGGCCGGATGCCTGTTCTACATCAGCACCCATGGCAGTCCCGAGGGGGTGATTCTGGGCAAGGCCATGCTGCGCCCCCATCGCCTGGCCGCGATGCTGGATGACGCCTGCCCCGATCGGCCCAGCGTCGTGGTGATCTCCGCCTGCTTTTCGGGCGTCTTCATCCCGCCCTTGCAGAAGAACGACCGGCTGATCCTGACCGCCGCACGGCCGGACCGGGCTTCGTTCGGCTGCGGCGAGAGCGACAAGTATCCCTATTTCGACGACTGCTTCCTGTCGTCCGCACCCCAGGCCAAGGACTTCGCGGCGCTGGGCGCCGGGGTCCAGGCCTGCGTGGCGCGCAAGGAAAGGGAGACCGGGGCCGAACCCGCGTCCGAGCCGCAGGTCTGGGTCGGCCCGGCCTTGCGACCCATGCTGCCGCTGTACGCCTTCGAGCGCGGCAAGCTGCGGGCGCCGTAACCGCCGATCGGGTTTGACCCTGGCGTCAACCACGTTACACCAGGGTCGGAAGTTTCCGCTTCTGATCTAGGGGACATCGTTGACGTCGCGTGTATCGCCCGCAGCCGCCTTCGCGGCGGCCTTCCTCGCCCTATGGTCCATCACGGGAGCGCCGGCGCACGCCCAGGAGGCCGCGCCGCCGTCCAGCGAGCCGGTGCTGAACGCCGGTCCGCGCCCCTATACCAGCCTGCGCCCGCGCCGGGTGCGGCCGCGACCGGCCCCTGTGGCGCCACGCCCGGCCGCCATCGTCGCGCCCGCCGCCGCCGCGGCCGCTATCGTTCCGCCCCCCGCCCCCGTGGCCGGCGTCACGCCCCTGCCCGGCCCGCAGCTGGAAGCCTTCGTCGACGGCGTCGTGCGCCGGGCGATGAGCCGCGACCACATCGCCGGCGTCACCGTCTCGGTGGTCCAGAACGGCCAAGTGGTGCTGAAGAAGGGCTACGGCTTCGCCAATCTGGGCCAGCACAAGGCCGTCGATCCGGACAAGACCCTGTTCCGCATCGCCTCGATCTCCAAGACGTTCACCTGGATCGCCCTGATGAACGAGATCGAGGCCGGCCGCATGCGCCTGGACGGCCCGGTCAACCTGTACCTGCCCGAGCCCCTGCAGATCAAAGATCAGGGCAAGAAGACCCAGGTCCGCCTGCGTGACCTGATGACCCACACCGGCGGCTTCGAGGATCGCGCCCTGGGCCAGCTGTTCGAGCGCGACCCCAACCGCGTCCGCAACCTCGCCGACTATCTCCGCCAGGAGCGTCCGCGCCGGGTGCGTGAGCCGGGCCTGCTGCCCAGCTATTCGAACTATGGCGCGGCCCTGGCCGGGGCGGCGGTGTCCAATGTCGTGGGCAAGCCGTTCGAGCAACTGGTCACTGAAGAGATCATCCTGCCCACGGGCATGACCCACACCACCTTCCGCGAGGCGCGCCCGTGGCGCGACGGCCTGCCCGCGCCGATGAACGAGACCCTGGCCGCCGATCTGTCGGATGGCTATTCGTGGACCTCGGCCGGCTGGCGCGTCCAGCCCCGCGAGTTCATGGGCCAGGTCGCCCCCGCCGCCTCGGCCTCCAGCACGGCCGGCGACATGGCGCGCTACATGACCCTGCTGCTGAACGGCGGGACGATCGACGGCAAGACCGTGTTCTCGCCCAAGACCGCCCAGGCCTTCCGCACCTCGCTGTACCGCCCCGCCCCCGAAGCGGCGGGCTGGAACGCCGGCTTCATGGAGATCGCCCTGCCCGGCAATCGACGTGGTTTCGGCCATGCGGGCGCGACACTCTATTTCCATTCCAACATGGTGATCGCACCGGAACTGGGCTTGGGCGTCTTCATCTCGGTCAACACCGCGAGCGGCGCCAACCTGCCCGCCACCCTGCCCGCCACCATCGTCGAGCACTTCTATGCGCCCGCGCCGGCGGTGCCGGCCGACAGCGCCATCACCTATGACCAGGCCCGCGCCTACGAGGGCGAGTATCTGACCACCCGCCGCGCCTATGGCGGCCTGGAAGGCTTCGTCAACCGGATCATCGGCCGCGCCATCGTCCAGGCCACGCCTGATGGCCGCCTGTCGGTCATCGAGGGCGGGATCAGCACCCTCTTCAACGGCACCGACCGTCCGGGCGTGTTCCGCGCCGTCGACGGCGCCCAGACCCTGGTCTTCGACCCGAACGGCGACCGCCCCTCGCGCTTCTACGCCACGCGTGGTTTCTCCACCTATGAGCGGCTGGGCTTCTTCCGCTCGGCCGGCCTGCTGACCTGGACGGCGGTCCTGGCGGCCCTGGCCAGCCTGGCCACCATCCTGGGCGTCTTCGCCCGCAATCGCCGCGAGGCGCGCCAGACGCCGGTCCAGGCCCGCGCCAGCCAGATGCAGATCATGCAGTCGGTGCTGTGGCTGGTCTCGGCCGCCTGCGTCGGCGCCTTCACCTTGCGCGCTTCGGACGAGACGGTGGTGTTCTTCGGCTGGCCCAGCGGCTGGCTGCTGACCGGCTCGGCCTGCGCCCTGGTGGCCGCGGTGCTGGCGATCCTGACCCTGGGCGCCTTGCCGATGGTCTGGCGCGGCGGCCGTCGCGTCGACAGCTGGAGCGGCCTGCGCAAGGTGGCCTTCACCTATACCGCCCTGCTGTTCGTGCTGCTCAGCGTGCTGCTGGGCGCCTGGAGCTACCTGCTGCCCTGGAGCTGATCGTCTCGTTCCTGCTCCCTCCGAACGGCGCCTGGCTTGCAGATCGTCGTTCGGGGAAGCGAGCGAGGGAGACGCATCGTGTCAAAACTGGACGGTCTGGCGTTTGGGGGAACGGGGCTGGCGGCCTGGTCGGCGGCGACGCTGTTCTATGCCGCTTTCGGCGGAGGGTTGCTGGAGAGCGCCTTCTGGTTCTATGCGATCAACGCGTTCGCGGCCGCCGCGGTCGTGACCTTCGCCTTCCAGGCGGTGGCCAGGCTGACGCACACGCCGCGTCGCCGGCGCTTGTTTCCGATGCTGCTGTTCTCGACGCCGGGCCTGGTGGCCGGCGCCTTGGTGGTCGCCCGCTACGCCGAGGTCATGCCCGGCAGCCCGGACCCGGTCAGCATCGGCCGCTACGGCGCCTTCCTGTTCGTGGCCTATGTGGCCGTGGCGGCGTCACTCTTCGAGCGTGCGCCGCATAAGGCTTGAGTTCAGCTTGCGCACCTGGATGACGATCCGCTCGCGCTCGCCCGGCCGGCGCTCGACCAGCAGCCGGGCGACCTGGGCGTCGTCGTGGAAGGCATAGCCCTTGATGGAATCCAGCAGGGCCTTGGCCAGGTTGTCGAGATCCATCCAGGGCGGCTCGCCGACATACTCCATGCCGATCTCGACGCTGAACTCGCCCCAGGCCGGCCGCGAGCCGCGCCAGGACTTGCGGAAGAACTCGTAGATCAGCGGCTTGTAGTATTTGCCCTGGGTGGTCAGGCCGTCGACGATGATCGTCAGCTCGCCGCCGGCCTCGCGGGCGCGGACCTTGCCGTGGTGAGTCCAGTCGTCGTCGAGCAAATCAGAGCCTCAGATGGATCCCTCTGCGGTGCAGCGGGATCAGGATCGCGGTGATCAGGCCAAGAACCAGAACCGCGCAGGCAAGGGAAGCCAGATAAGGCTCGGCGATGGCCTTCAGCACTTGGGCGTAGACGTAACCCTGCGGCGTGGGCTGGGCGCCGGGCAGGATCGGCAGGCCGCCGAACACGCCCAGCAGTTGCGACAGGATGAAGGCCAGGATGGCGTTGCCGCCCAGCACGATCAGCAGATAACCGCCGCGCCGCGACCTGAAAGCCACCTCCAGCCCGACGAAGACGACGGTCGCGACGCCGCTGCTGAGCAGGGCGAAGCTGGGCGTCCAGAGCCGCTTGTTGATCGGCATCACCGGATCCAGCGCCAGGCCGGCGACGATCAGCAGGACACCCAGGGCCAGGACCCATCCCTTGCAGCCTTGCACCGCCAGCCGCGCGGCGATCGCCCCCAGCAGCACGTTGACCGTCGCCGGCAGGGTCGAGAGCAGCCCCTCAGGATCATAGGTGACGCCCTGGTTCCACAGGTGCGGGACCGTGAACACGACACGGTCGACATAGGCCGGCAGCGAGCCCTCGGCGTCCAGCCGCCCGGCGCCAAAGCCCGGAACCGGCACGAAGGCGATCAGCGCCCAGTAGATCGCCAAGAGCGCCGCCGCTGCGATCGCCGCGGCCGTCAGGTTGAAGGTCAGACGACCGTCCTCCCCGCGTCCGGCCGTCAGCACACAGATCGCGGTAGCCAGGGCGTAACAAAGCGCGATCCGCTGCAGGATGCCCGGGATACGCAGGGTCGCCAGGTCTAAGGTCGGCAAGGCGTTCAGCGCCAAGCCCAGCAGGATCAGCAGCGCGGTGCGGCGGGCGACCTTGCGCCAGAATGCCCCGCTCGTCCGATCGGCTGGCGTCAGCCGCGGGACCATCAGGCCGATGGCCATGCCGACGCAGGTCAGGAAGGTCGGGAACACCAGGTCGCCCGGCGTCCAGCCGTGCCAGTCGGCGTGCTTCAACGGCGCATAGACCATCGACCACGAGCCGGGGCTGACCACCAGGATCATGCCGGCCACCGCCAGCCCGCGCAGCAGGTCCAGCGCCACCAGGCGTTGGTTTCCAGGCATCGCTCCTCCCCGAAGCTTGTTCTAGGCGCCGATCATCTCCGCCAGCTTCAGCACCGTATTCCAGTTTCGCCCGGTGCCCAGCGGCGTGCGCTTGGTCTTCTTCCACTCCCGGTCGAGGATCGAGTCGGCCATGCTGATCGGGAAGTCGGTGTAGAGCTCGCGCCCCAGGGTTGCGAACCGCTCGGGTCCGCTGATCGCCGCGCGCAGGATCTCTTCGTCATCCGCCGGCAGCGGCGCCTTCATGAAGGTGACGATCAGGTGGCTGGGATGGTCGGCGGCCTCGGCCGGGAACGGATTGGCCTCGATGATCGTCCGCAGGTCGGCCGGATCACGCACCATGAACTCGGCGCGCAGGCCCATCCGCGCCTCCAAGGCGTCCTCGAGCCGGGCTTCCAGTGTCGTCCCGCCCGGCTGGTCGCCCCACAGGACCAGATTGCCGCTGGCCAGGTAGGTCTTGGCCTCCCGGAAGCCCAGGTCCTGGGCGACGCCCAGCAGGTCCTCCTTCAACACCTTGCGCTTGCCGGTGTTGATGGCGCGCGGCAGGGCGACATAGGCGTTCATTGGCGGGCTCCTTGAGGCCCGCGAACATTGCCCTCTCGCCGCTCAAGGTCTAGACCGCGCTCGACCGTTTTTCCGGAGATCGCCTGCATGACCGCCACGCGCACCGAGACCGACACCTTCGGCCCCATCGACGTCGCCGCCGACCGCTACTGGGGCGCGCAAGCCCAGCGCAGCCTGGGCAACTTCAAGATCGGCTGGGAGAAGCAGCCCCTGCCGGTCGTCCGGGCCCTGGGCATCGTCAAGCGCGCCGCCGCCGAGACCAACTTCAAGCTGGGCAAGCTGGACGCGGGCCTGAAGGACGCCATCGTCCAGGCCGCCAATGAAGTGATCGACGGCAAGCTGAACGACCACTTCCCGCTGGTGGTCTGGCAGACCGGCTCGGGCACCCAGTCGAACATGAACGCCAACGAGGTGATCTCGAACCGCGCGATCGAGATCCTGGGCGGCGAGATGGGCACCAAGAAGCCCGTCCACCCCAACGACCACGTCAATATGAGCCAGTCGTCGAACGACACCTATCCGACGGCCATGCACGTGGCCTGCGCGGAACAGATCGTCCACGACCTGCTGCCGGCGCTGAAGCACCTGCACGCCGCCTTGGAAGCCAAGACCAAGGCCTGGGCCGACATCATCAAGATCGGCCGCACCCACACCCAGGACGCCACCCCGCTGACGCTGGGCCAGGAGTTCGGCGGCTATACCCAGCAGGTCGCCAACGGCATCGAGCGCATCGAGAGCACCCTGCCCAAGCTGATGCAGCTGGCCCAGGGCGGCACCGCCGTCGGCACCGGCCTGAACGCCCCGATCGGCTTCGCCGAAGGCGTGGCCGAGGCCATCGCCGCGATCACCGGCCTGGAATTCACCACCGCCCCGAACAAGTTCGAGGCCCTGGCCGCTCACGACGCCATGGTCTTCAGCCACGGCGCGATCAACACGGTCGCCGCCAGCCTGTTCAAAATCGCCAACGACATCCGCTTCCTGGGCTCAGGCCCACGCGCGGGTCTGGGCGAGCTGTCGCTGCCGGAAAACGAGCCCGGCTCGTCGATCATGCCGGGCAAAGTCAACCCGACCCAGTGCGAGGCCCTGACCCAGGTCTGCGTGCAGGTGTTCGGCAACCACGCCGCCGTGACCTTCGCCGGCAGCCAGGGCCACTTCGAGCTGAACGTCTTCAACCCGGTGATGGCCTACAACTTCCTGCAGTCGGTGCGCCTGCTGGCCGATGCGGCCATCAGCTTCACCGACAACTGCGTGGTCGGCATCGAGCCGCGCCTGGAGAACATCCAGAAGGGCGTCGAGAACAGCCTGATGCTGGTGACGGCCCTGAACGGCCGCCTGGGCTACGACGCCTGCGCCAAGATCGCCAAGACGGCCCACAAGAACGGCACCACGCTGCGCGAGGAAACCGTCGGCGGCGGCTACCTGACCAACGAAGAGTTCGACCAGTACGTCCGTCCGGAAAAGATGGTCTCGCCGGGCTGAGGCCTGGCGTCATCGTGATCGACAGCGCCCCGCCGGAGCCTCGTGCTGCGGCGGGGCGTTTGATTCCGGCCATGCCCCACGCCCGAAGTCTCGTCCGCCTGCTGCTCGCCGTGATCTACGCGCCGTTCGGCGTGCTGCACGTCGTCTCGCCCGACGGCTTCCTGCGGATCATGCCGCCGGGCATCCCATTTCCGCGCGAGGTGGTGATCTTCACCGGGCTCTGCGAGATCATTGGCGCCGTCGCGTTGCTGATCCCGCGAACCCGGCGGCTGACGGGGATCCTGCTGGCGCTCTACGCCGTCTGCGTCTGGCCAGCCAACATCTGGCACGCGTTTAGCGGGGTGACCGTCCCGCCGCTGCCGAGCACGTGGTGGTATCACGGCCCGCGCCTGCTGCTGCTCCAGCCACTGTTCATCTGGGCGCCGCTGTGGGCGAGCGGCGTGATCGACTGGCCATTCGGACGAAGGTCGAGGCGCTAATTCCGCACCGCCTCGAAAGGCGCTATGCTCAGCGCCATGGACGCGCCCGAGTTCGCCATCGACATCGATCCCGAGTTGCTGGCCCAGGCCAAGCGGCTGGGGATTTCAGTTACTGGCATGAGCGAGGCCCAGCTGCGCCTGCATCTCCAAAAGGTCGATCCGGCCAGCGCGGAAGAGCGTGCTCGCCGTTGGGCTGAGGAAAACGCCGAGGCGATCGCGGAGCACAATCGCTTCGTTGAGGAGCACGGCCTGCTTTCGGATCATCTCCGGACCTGGTGAATGCGCCAGCTTGATCTTTATGAAAATCCGATCGCGGTGATGCGAAACGCCGTGCCATTCGTCGTCGTGCTGTCGTCGCACCACGCCACGGGCATGACCGAAGCGATTGTCGCACCGGTCATGCGAGGCAGAACCACGCCGGTCACGGCCTTCGAGATCCCCTTCGAGGATGGCGGCGACGTCCTGCTGATCGGTATCACCGGCATGACGGCGATCCGTCAGGTCGATCTGCGTCGCCGCGTCGGCAATCTCGCCGACCACGAAGACGCCATCCGTCGCGCCCTCGACCGCCTGTTTACCGGGTTCTGACCACGTCGCGGCCGATCGGGGCCAGGGCGATGTAGGCCAGCTGCAGGTCCTTGATGGCGAACGGGATGCCGATGATCGTGATCGCTTCGGCGACGGCGACCATCAGGTGGCCCAGGGCCAGCCACCAGCCGGCCAGCACGAACCAGATCACGTTCAGCAGGAAGCCCAGGCCGCCCGTGCCCAGGTCGCCGCCTTCGCGCCGGACGATCTCCTTGCCGAACGGCCAGAAGGCGAAGCCGGCGATGCGGAAGGCCGCGCCGGCATAGGGCAGCCCCACGATGGTGATGGCCAGCAACACGCCGGCCAGCAGCCAGCCCAGGCCCGTCAGCACGCCGCCGAACAGGAACCACAGGACGTTCAGGATGAAGCGGATCATGACGTAGCCCCTATTTGATCAGTTGCCAGCGACGCGCCCAGCGGGCCTTCACGACCGGGGCCAGGGCCAGGAGGTAGATTCCGGCATAGACCACCGTGCCGACGCCGATCAGCGCCCAGGACCAGGGACCGGGCATATGCAGGGTCGGAGCCGTGGTGATCCAGTCGTGCCCCTCGGCGGTGAACTCCAGCCACAGGCCGCCAACCCATGCCAGGGCGAACAGAGCCACGATCGGATAGCGCAGGACTGGGCTGCGCTGAACCAGCAGCACCATCTGGACGAAGGCCGTCACAGCGCCCGCTGCCAGGCCCGCCAGCCAGGGCCACCAGGGACCGGGGACGAAGCGCGCGGCCCGCAAGGCCGCCCACAGCGGCGCCCACAATACGGGGCCCAGCATCAGGATGACCAGCACCGCGCCGAGCAGCACGCCCAGCCCGCCGCCGATCACCTTGCCGGCGGCTTCGCCCGCTTCATGAGGGCGGATGTTGGGATCCCCGGCGGGGTTTTCCGGCGAGGTGGCGATGATGGTCCGCAGACGTGGCAGAGGCTCGCCGGCCTTGGCGTTGGGAAGACCGTAAGGAGCCTTCCGCTTGCCCATCAGGCCCTGCGGCTGACCGCAAAGTCGGCCAGACTTTCCAGCGCCTCGCGCCAGTCGTTGGCCGGGAAGATCGCCAGCGCCGCCTTGGCCTTGTCGGCATAGTCGGCGGCGAGGTCCAGGGGGGCGTCCAGCGCGCCCGAGCCGACGATCAGCTCGCGGGCGCGGCGGAAGTCGGCCTCGGTCTGCTCGCGACGGCCGATGGCCCGCTCCCAGAACTCGGCCTCGCGCGGACCCGAGCGCGAGATGGCCAAGAGCAGCGGCAGGGTCGCCTTGCCTTCCCGGAAGTCGTCGCCGGCGTTCTTGCCCAGGGCCTCGGTCGTGCCGCCGTAGTCCAGGGCGTCGTCGACCAGCTGGAACGCCAGGCCCAGGTTCAGGCCATAGGCCTTGAGGGCGTCGGCCTTGGCCGCCTCGACGCCGGCCGAGACCGCGCCGGCTTCCGAGGCCGCGGCGAACAGCTCGGCGGTCTTGGCCTGGATGATCTCCAGATAGACGGCCTGCGACAGGTTCAGGTCGTGGCTGCGCATCAGCTGCAGCACCTCGCCCTCGGCGATGACGCGGCTGGCGCGGGCCAGGATCTCCAGCGCCTTCATCGAGTCGGTCTCGACCATCAGCTCGAAGGCGCGGGCGAACAGGAAGTCGCCGACCAGCACGCTCTGCGCCCCACCCCAGATCAGGTGGGCGGCGACCTTGCCGCGGCGCAGCTGGCTGCCGTCCACGACGTCGTCGTGCAGCAGGGTGGCGGTGTGGATGAACTCTACGGCGGCGGCCAGCTTCAGGCAGCGGTCGTTATCCGAGCCGGCCAGCCGCGCGGCGGCCACGGTCAGCAGCGGGCGCAGGCGCTTGCCGCCGGCGGCGATCAGATGCTCGGCCAGGGCCGGAATGATCGGCACATCGCTCTGCATGCGGTCGGTAATCAGGCGGTTGACCCCCGCCATGTCGGCCTCGGCCAGACTCACGAGACGATCCACCGAACCCGGCTTACGGGTGAGGGTCGCTGCGGCTGCGTCCAAAACCATCGTCTCCTTGCGGCTCCCCCGCATCGAACCGTTGCGAGGGACAATGGTGGCGGGATAGGTCACGGTCAAGGCGAGCACAAGGCCTAGAAAGCATTGGATGATCTGCAGGTGACCGAGGACCGGGTTCTGGGCGGCCGCGTAAGGCTGCGCCAGAAGGCCGAAGGCTACAGGGCCGGCATGGATGCCGCGCTTCTGGCGGCAGCGTGCGACGCCCTGCCCGGCCAGCGTGTGCTGGAGCCCGGCTGCGGGGTCGGCGGCGCGCTGCTGGCGGCGGCGATTCGGCGGCCGGGCGCGATCTTCCAGGGAATCGAACGTGATTCCGCCGCCGCCGCGCTGGCCGGCGAGAACGCTGTGCTGAACCAGCTGTCCGATCGGGTGACGTTGCGCGAGGGTGACGTCGAGGCCGGTTTCCAGGCGCTGGCCCTGCCGGTCTTCGACGCGGTGATGACCAATCCGCCGTTCTTCGACGATCCGAACGCCCTGCGCGCGCCCTCCCCGGCCAAGAGCGGCGCCTGGATGGCCGATGGCGGCCTGGCCGCGTGGACGGGCTTCTGCCTGAAGGCGGTGCGCGAGGGCGGCACGATCACGATCATCCACCGCGCCGACCGCCTGGCCGACATCCTGGGGCTGCTGGCCCCCAAGGCCGGGTCTTTCCGCATACGGCCGATTTCGCCATTTTCGGATGCGCCGGCCAAGCGGGTGATCGTGCGGGCGATCAAGACCGGCAAGGCGCCGCTGGCGCTGCTGCCGCCGCTGGTGCTGCACGACCGCGAGGGCGGGAAGCACAGCGCCGAGGCCGAGGCGATCCTGCGGGGGGAGGCTGGGCTTTCTTGGTTGTCCCCCTCCCCTCCTCCGGCGCCCCTCCCCCGGAGGGGGAAGACGGATCACCGTCTGCCCCCTCCGGGGGCGGACGACCGCAAAGCGGTCAGGTGGGGCAAGCGCAGGACGTCTCGCCGCCCTCACCGCCCGTCCAGAAACCCCCGGATCGCCGCCACGGTGGCCTTGGGCTGCTCCTCCATCAGCCAGTGACCGGAGTCGGCGATCACTACGCCGCGCACGTTGGTCGCGCCCGCTTCGGTGACGGTCGCCATCGTCGCGCCGAACGACTTGTCGCCGCCGATCGCCAGCACCGGCATGGCCAGCTTGCCGTGCGACGCCATCCAGGCGCGGTTGTCGATGGCGTCCTGGTCGAAGGCAGCGAACTGCGAGAAGCCCGCCCGCATCCGCCCGGGACCGGCATACAGCGCCGCATAGTGCACACGCGCCGCCTCGGGGAAGCGCCCCGACCCCGCGGCGAACTCGTTCCAGAAGCGGTCGAGATAGATGCGCTCACGGCCGGCGACCAGGCGCTCCATGTCCGGCCCGCCGAAGCGGAAGTGCCACAGCAGCGGGTTCTTCAGGATCTCTTCCCACGGCCCCACGCCCGGCACCGGCGCGTCCATCAGGACCAGCTTGCTGACCCGGTCGGGATGACGGGCGGCCAGGGCGTAGGCGACCATGTTGCCGATGTCGTGGGCCACCACCTCGGCGCGCGGCGTCTGCAGGGCGTCCATGACGCCGACGATGTCCTGCGCCTCATTGACCTTGGTGAAGCCGGCCTCGGCCCGGGCCGACAGCCCCATGCCGCGCAGATCCGGCACGATCACGGTGTGGTCCTTGGCCAGGTCGGCGGCCAGCGGGATCCACATGTCGCCGGTGTCTCCATAGCCGTGCAACAGCACGACCGGCGGGCCGCTGCCGCCGACCCGCACATGCAGCGTCGTGCCGTTGGTGGCGATCTCCTGGGTGCGGAAACCCTTGGGGAAGTCGAACTCGGCGGCGGCGGCCGCGCTGGCGACGAAGGTGACGGCGGCGCCCACGAGGGCGAGCCGGCGAACGAAACGATGGACGGTCATGGCGATGTCTCCTGTGAGCGCCGGGTTGGCAACGCAAAGCTAGACACGGATGGGCGCGCGGATTAGCCGGTAAGCAGGCCAAGCATTTTTGACTGGGAGGCAAAGATGACGGCTAACGCCGTGGATCGCGCACGCGAACTGGAAGTCTTCGCCGCCGTCGCCGCTACAGGCAGCTTCTCGGGAGCGGGCCGGACCCTATCACTGACCCCGTCCGCCGTCAGTCGTACTCTGGACCGCATCGAGGCCCGGCTGGGCGCGCGCCTCTTGCTGCGCACCACCCGCGCCCTGACCCTGACCGCCGAGGGCCAGACCTATCTGGCCGCCGCCCGCCGCATCCTGGCCGACCTGGACGAAGCCGAGCAGGCCATCGCCGACCAGGGCGCGCCGCGCGGCCGCATCCGGGTCAGCGCCGCGGTTTCGCACGGACGCGTCTGCATCGTGCCGCTGCTGGGCGAATTCACGCGCCGCTATCCGCAGATCCTGGTCGACATCAATCTGAGCGACGCGACCGTCGACATCGCGGCAGGCCAGGCCGACGTTGCGATCCGGGCCGGACCGCTGACCGACAGCCCTCTGATGGCCCGCCGCCTGGCCGAGAACGGCCGCAGCATCGTCGCCTCCCCCGACTATCTGGCCCGATACGGCGAACCTCAGACACCGGAGGATCTGCTGGGCCACAACTGCCTGAACTTCAACTTCCGCCGGGCCGAGCCGGTCTGGCCGTTTCGCAAGGACGGGACCGACTACACCCTGAAGGTCGGCGGGACGATCGAGGCCAACAGCGGCGAGACTTTGCTGCAGCTGGCGCTGGACGGCGTGGGGATCGCCCGGGTCGGCGACTTCGGCATCGGCGAGGCGGTCGCCCAGGGCCGGCTGGTCCCACTGCTGCAGACGTTCAATCCCGGCGACCGGGAAATCTTCCACGCCGTCTTCGTGGGCGGCACCAACATGCCGGCCCGCGTTCGGGTCTTCGTCGACTACCTGGTCGAGCGGCTTTCCCTTACGGGAAGAACAGACTTGGCAACGGCGTCGGAATAGTCCCAGATGAGCGCCTGGACGCGGCCTGCGACCAAGCGCCTCCCCCTTCACCATGTTTGGATATGATTAACCGTGAAGCTTCGCGGTTAATTAGGGCCCGCGTGAGAAAACTCCGTCATCAGATTGGTTCGCCAGAACAAAGGGATGGGCGGGTAAATGAAATTTTCGATCGCGATCGCCACGGGTATCGTCGGCAGCTTCTTCGTCGCTCAAGCCGCTTCGGCCGCCGGCGGCTTCGAAGACCAGATGGGCCGTTGCCTGCAGCAGTTCGCCAACACCCGCGACGCCGCTCAAGTGATGCTGGAATGCAATGCCGACGCCGGCAAGCTGTCGGGCTGCAAGGTCGTCGACAACAGCGCCGCTGGTAAGGGCTTCGACAAGGCCGCCATGTGCATCGCTGAAAAGCTGCCCATGGGCGCCAAGACCGGCTCGGTGAAGGTTCCCTTCCGCTTCCCGGGCGGCGCGTAAGTCTCGCACCTACCCCGAAACAAAAAAGCCCCCGTTGGTTCGCCGGCGGGGGTTTTTCGTGTTTGCCCTTCTCCGTCTCCCCGGCGAAGGCCGGGGCCCAGGTCGAACCCACAGGCGTTCGACGGACGGAAGGGGCATGTCTCGGATCACCTCGAACTGATCAGGATGAATCTGGGCCCCGGCCTTCGCCGGGGAAACGGATGATTGCCCCTCAAAGAAAAGGCGCCGAACCTTTCGGTCCGGCGCCAAGGCGTCACGGGGAGGAAATCGCGACGATCTAGAAGGTGTAGCGCAGGCCCACCACGAACTGCCGGCCCGTGTGGGTGTAGGCGTTCAGGCGGTTGTCGGTGTCGACATAGAGGTCGTTGTACTCGTCCGTCAGGTTCAGGCCTTCGATGCTGAACCGGATCTTGTCGGTGATGTTGTAGGCGACCTGGGCGTCGATATTGGTCGTCGCGTTGGTGCCCTGCACGTTGTTGAAGTCCGCGCCGGGCACGCCGGTCAGGTACTTGTCGCGATAGGCGGCCGAGACGCGGGCCGAGAACTTGTCGTTCTCGTAGTACAGCGTGGCGTTCCAGGCGTTCTTCGACAGGCCCGTCAGGGTGGCGTTCATCAGCGGGGCGTTGGCCGCCGACGACGTCACGTAGTCGATGTTGGAGTCGACATAGGTGTAGTTGGCCAGGAAGCCGAACTTCGACCAGAAACCGGGCAGGAAGGTGAACGGCTGCTGCAGGTTCAGCTCGATGCCCTTCAGCTTGCCGCCGGGCGAGTTGATCGGCTGGGTGACGTTGAACACCATGTCGGGCGTGGCCACCGTGCCGTCTAGCAGCGAGTTAGGCAGGCCCAGGGTGTTGTAAGGCGCCTGACGCGGCAGCGTCTGAACGAAGGTGTCGATGTCCTTGTAGAAGGCGCCGAACGACAGGATCGCGCCGGCCTGCGAATACCATTCCAGCGAGAAGTCGAGGTTCTTGGAGCGGATCGGCTCCAGGAAAGGGTTGCCCGAGGAGTAGTTGCGGTTGGCGCCCTGGACGGTCACCGAGCCGCCCGGCGACAGGCTGCCGATGCCCGGACGGGCGATGGTCTCGGCGCTGCTGACGCGGGCGATCAGCTTCGGCGTCAGCTCGACCGACAGGTTAGCGGCCGGCAGCCACATGTTGTACTTGTTCTTGACCGTGACGTAGTTGACGCCCGAACCGACGATCGCATAGCCGCTCGAGTTCAGCTCGGTCTCGAAGTAGCGGTAACCCACGTCACCGCGCCACGGCAGGCCGAACGCGGTGAAGTTGAAGTCCAGCTGGGCGTAGGCGCCCTTGGTCTCTTCGCGGATCTCGGCCCGCGAACCAGTGTTCTCGCGCAGCGCCCAGATGCCGGTGTTGCTGTAGATGTTGTACTGGGCGATGTACTTGTCGAGATCGGGGGCCAGCCAGGTGGTCAGCGAGGTGCTGGGCAGACCCAGGCCCTCGTCGAACTTGAAGGTCTTGGACAGCGCCGCGATGGCCGCGCCGCCGGCCACGGCCGGCACGTCGGCGGTGTTGGTGCGCTGCCAGGCGGACGACTCGTAGTCGAAGCGCTTGTAGTCGCCGCCGACCTTGAGGGTCAGGTTGTCGTTGATGACATAGTCGGCCATCAGCTTGTAGGTGGTGAAGGCGTTGTCGACCTTCTCGGGCGTCAGGCGCGTCTCCGACTGGCCGGGCACGATGGCCCAGGCGTTGGGGTCGGTGGCGTCGAAGCCCAGGCTCATCGCCATCATCCGCGGACGGAAGTCGTAGGAGAAGTTGTTGGAGTCGATGCGCTCGAAGGTGACGGTGGTCGCGATCGGGTCGCTGTAGGCCGACTCCGACCGGCCGGCGACGGCCCGGACCTTCAGCTTTTCATTGAACTCGTGCTCGACCGTGCCGGTGAACTGCTTGAACTTGGTGTTCAGCTCGTTGAGGCTGGACTGGGTGCGCAGGTCGACGCGGTCGATATTGGCCTGGACGAGGTTGTTGCCCTCGACCACGCCCGAACGGATGATCGACTGCGGCTTGCCCACGCCCGGACGGCTCAGGCCCAGGGCCTGCAGCTGGGCTTCCTTGCGGACGCCCTTGAAGTTCGAATAGAGGCCTTCCAGCGTGACCAGGGTGGCGTCGGTCGGGCGGTACTGCACCGCGCCCGCCAGGCCCAGGCGCTTGGACGAGGTGTCATAGCTGGCATAGGCCGGGATGCGCGGGTGATAGAGGCCCTGCTCGGCGTTTTCGTAGCTGGTGACGTTCTGGTTGATCTGGGCGATCGTCTTGCCGGCGACCGTCGAGGCCGCGTTCCAGCCGCCATTGGCGCCGCCGAAGATCCAGCGGGTGATGTTGGCGCCTTCCTCAATCAGGTGGCGCTTGTCGAACGAGGCCGAGACCAGCACGCCCAGCTTGTTGTCGAAGAAGCGGTCCGAGGCCAGGAACGACACGCCCGGCTGCACGTCCTTGGCCAGGTCGTTGTAGCTGCCCTGGGCCGAGATCACGAGGCGACGCCCCGAGACGTCGAACGGCTTGGAGGCGTTCAGGTCGACGGTCGCGCCCAGCGAACCTTCGTCGACCGAGGCCGAGGCGGTCTTGCGCACGATCAGGTTCGAGAACAGGTCCGACGAGAAGATGTTGAAGTCGAAGCCGCGGCCGCGGTTGGTGCCGCCCGAGTTGGACGTGCCCGACGAGGTGGCGATGGCCTCCCTGCCGTTGACCCGCACGCGGGTGTAGTCCGAGCCCAGGCCGCGGACCGAGATCTGGCGGCCCTCGCCCGAACGGCGGGTGATGGCGACGCCGGGGATGCGCTGCAGCGACTCGGCCAGGTTCAGATCGGGGAAGTCGGCGATGTCCTCGGCCGAAATGGCGTCGACCACGCCGTTCTCGCGGCGCTTGATGTTCAGAGCGCTCTGCAACGAGGCGCGGAAGCCGGTGACGACCACCTCCTCGACCTCGGCGGACTCGGGGGCCGGAGCCGGGGCGCTGGTCTGCTGCGCGTGCGCGGCGCTCGTCATCGCGGCGGCGACGGCGAGGGCCGAAGCGCCATAGAAGACGCGCGAACGGGATTTGGTTGACTGCATCGCTTCCACCCTCTGCTCGCCATTTGGCGGCTCTTATTCGATCGCCCGCTGATACGGTCCGATCGGTTTAGGGTGAGGCTAGCCACGCCTTCGCGCCGTACGCCAATTTCAATGCGGCATGGATTGATGCGAGATCGACAACGATGCGCCGCCGAGACCACCGGTCATGGATCGTCGTTCGATTTTCACAAGCCCTTGCAGCGTATGGATTTCGCAAACGGGACGCGTTGTCAGCGCCCCCGCTGACAACGCTGTAACCCCTTCTGTTTCGAGCATCGCTGCGCGCAAACGACGCAGGCCAACCGACCTATTCCGCGTAGAGTTTCAAGGCTTCCAGGCACAGCTCTAGGCCGGTCAGGTCGCGCAGCGGATCCTCGGTGACGATCACGAACAGCCGCCGCGCCTCGCCCCACAGCATCACCGTTTCGGGGAGGCCGTGGTCCTCGACCTCGCACTCGTCGGCGTCGCGCCAGATCCGGTTCGCATCCAGGGTGGCGCCCAGCAGGGTGTCGACGCGGGCCACGTATTCGGCCTCGATCTCCGTGGCGACGTTCAGATAGGCGAAGATCGGACGGCCCAGCCCGGCCAGCACGCCGGCCTCGAACACCGAAGCCGTGTCGGCCGAGGCCCCGCGGAACGGGGTTAGGTTGATCACCCCGGCGTCGGCCTGGCGCAATTGCGCCATGCGGGTGGCGTAGAACTGGCGGGCCTCCAGCTCGTCGGCGGCCGCGCCCGCCGGCATCCGCGCGGCGACCGGGGCCTCCAGCCCCGCCTCCAGGCACAGCGCCCGCTGGCGGGCGGCGTGGGCTTCGTGATCGGGGAGCCAGGCCTCGGGGCCGGCAAGCCATAGGGAACGGACAGGACGCATGGGTCCTTAGGTCTGGTCCCGGACCTTCGGTGTCAACGTCTAGTCGGAAATCAAATGGTGTCGATCGCGCGAAGAACCCTGCTGACCGGCGGCCTCGCTCTTGCCGCCTTCCCGGTTCTGGCCGCGCCGCCACAGCCCTGGATCGCCTATGAACGCCGCCTGCGCGGCCTGCTGGCCCATCCGCCCGGCGGCGACTTCGATGCGGCCTTCGAAGAAACCCTGCTCGATCTCAACAACATCATTCGCCGACGCCAGGGCGGTCCGGCCCTGGCCTTCGACCGCGGCCTGACCCTGGCCGCCCGCGCCCACGCCGCCGACATGGCCCGCACCGAGATCTTTGACCACGTGACGGCCGAGGGCTATTCCGCCGCTGGCCGCGTGGGCCTGCTGGCCCGCGACCTAGTCGGCGCGCCGGGCGAGAACATCGCCATGCGCCGCAACGCCTCGGGCGCCGTGCGGCCGGATCAGATCATGAACCAGTGGCGCGACAGCCCCGGCCACCGCGCCAATCTGGTCGCGCCCGGCTTCACCCATGTCGGCTACGGCGTGCTGCGCCAGGGGCCGCGGGTCATCGCGGTCGGCGCCTATGCCGAGGTCGCCGCGCGGCTGCCCGGCCCCGCGCCGCTGCGGGTAGCGTCCAGCGAAGAGATCGCCCGCGCCCTGTCCAACGCCGCCCCGGCCATCCGCCAGTTCTCGGTCTCCGAACCCGGCGGCGAGGTGCTGACGACGACCTATGTCGAAGGCCGTCCTCCCTCGGCCCTGGCGCCCGGCGCCTGGCAGCTGCGGCCGCACCTGTCGTCGGGGGAGCACCGTTATCAGGTGGCGTGGGGGCCGGTGTTCGTGCTGGGGTGATGCCCCCCCCAAAAACAAACCGTTATCCCCAGCTTTATTTGGCGGGGCCCCGGTTTCACCCCCCCGCGGGCGCGTTTGGCTCCCCACTGGGATGTGGGGGACACAAAGAG
>CAZRPD010000015.1:27114-47358 GCA_964601775.1 uncultured Caulobacter sp.
CCATGGTGCACCTGCCAGGTGAGGGTTTAGGTCGCCACTGTGACTTGCGGCGTACAATTGGCTCCGGCGCATAAAGCGCGGGATGACGAGCTAAGTTTGATAACGATCTAGCCCTACTGCGCCACGCCCAGCGCTTCGATCCGGATATCCACCGCATCCCCGATCATCCCCGCCGCGCCGGTGCTGCCGAAGGCCTTGCGGCTGATCTGGCCGGTGATGGTGAAGCCGGCCTGTTTCTTCTGGTTGTTCGGGGCCGTGCCGATCTTGTTTAGCTTGACGTCCAGCACCGCCGGCTGGGTCACGCCCATCAGGGTCAGGTCGCCGGTGACCTTGGCGGTATTCTCGCCGGTCTTTTCCACCTTGGTCGACTTGAAGGTGATGATCGGGCTCTTGGCCACGTTCAGCCAGCGCTCGCCCTTCAGGTGCTCGTCGCGGGTAGTGTTGGCGGTCAACAGGCTGTCGACGGCGATGACGGCCTCGACGCGCGACTTCTCGGGCGCGGCCTCGTCCAGCCACACCGTGCCTTCGGTCTTGGCGAACAGGCCGATCACCGAGTTGAAGCCGAAGCGGTCGATGACGAAGCTGGTCTCGGTGTGGGCGCCGTCGAGCTTGTAGGCGACTTCTTCGGCGAAGGCCGGGGCGGCCGTCAGACAGCCCGCGATCAGGGCGGCGGCGACAAGGCGTTTCATGGGGCGTCTCCGTCGTGAGCAGACGGCGAGCTTCCGCCGCCCCCTCCGCGCACGCAACCCTCAAACAAAAAGCCCCCGGCCTGGGAGGGCCGAGGGCTTCGTGGGATTACTCTGGTACTAAAAGCGGGACTAGTTCTTGGCCTGGTCGACCAGCTTGTTCTTGGCGATCCAGGGCATCATGTCGCGCAGGCGGCCGCCGACTTCCTCGATCTGGTGCTCGGCCGAACGACGGCGCGTGGCCTTGAACGAGGGCTGGCCAACCTGGTTTTCCAGCATGAAGTCGCGGACGAACTTGCCCGACTGGATGTCTTCCAGCACGCGCTTCATCTCGGCCTTGGTTTCCGGCGTGATGATGCGCGGACCCGTGACGTACTCGCCATACTCGGCCGTGTTGCTGATCGAGTAGTTCATGTTGGCGATGCCGCCTTCATACATGAGGTCGACGATCAGCTTCAGCTCGTGCAGGCACTCGAAGTAGGCCATTTCCGGCGCGTAGCCGGCTTCCACCAGCACTTCGAAGCCGGCGCGGACCAGCTCGACGGTGCCGCCGCACAGGACGGCCTGCTCGCCGAACAGGTCGGTTTCGCATTCTTCGCGGAAGTTGGTCTCGATGATGCCCGAGCGGCCGCCGCCGATGGCCGAGGCGTAGGCCAGGCCGAGGTCGTGGGCGTTGCCGGTGGCGTTGTGGTGCACCGCGATCAGGCAGGGCACGCCGCCGCCCTTCTGGTACTCGCCGCGCACGGTGTGACCCGGGCCCTTCGGCGCGACCATCAGGACGTCGATGGTGTCCTTCGGCTCGATCAGGCCGAAGTGAACGTTCAGGCCGTGGGCGAACAGCAGGGCCGCGCCGTCACGGATGTTGGGGGCGATGTCGTTCTTGTAGATCGCGGCCTGGTGCTCGTCCGGAGCCAGGATCATGATCAGGTCGGCCCAGGCGGCGGCTTCGGCCACCGTCATGACCTTCAGGCCTTCGCCTTCGGCCTTCTTGGCGGTCGGCGAACCGGCGCGCAGGGCGACGGCGACGTTGGTCGCGCCCGAGTCACGAAGGTTGAGAGCGTGCGCGTGGCCTTGCGAGCCATAGCCTACGATGGCGATCTTCTTGTCCAGGATGCGGGCGATGTCGGCGTCGCGGTCGTAGTAGACGCGCATGATTTCTTCTCCAGGACTGGTCAATCAGGGTCGCCCGCGCAACGGCTGAGCGACAAAGGCCGGGCGTTTGAGCGTTTTTTTGCCGTTTCGTCAAGGCGAAGCCGACAGAACAACGCAATGCGGGGACCCTTGCGGCCACGTTTTAGGCGCTCGTGCGCTGGATGGCCATGCCGACGCCGGAACCAGACCCGAGAGAAGACGCAAAACGGGGCGGAGGATCGCTCCCCCGCCCCGCCTTCACTTACCAGAACAGTCCGTAATAGACGCTCAGGACCTGGCCGCTCCAGACGTCGACCAGGAGAGCGTCGGCGCCGACCCGGACCCATTCGCAGCCGATGGGGGCCATCGGCAGGCCGTAGCGCCAGGAGTCCAGATAGTAGGAGCTGCCGAACCAGCCGCCCGGCAGATAGTCGCCGAACGCCCAGCTGCGGGCGTACCAGCCGCTGGGATAGCGATAGGCGCCGATCCGATACCGCTGCGAGGCCCGGAAGCTGGGGCGGTACTGGTTGCGGTCGTACTGCGGACGGCCGCGGTCGCGATCGCGGAACTGGCCGCCATAGCCCGGACGACGGTCGTTGCGGTCCCAGCCGCCGCGGTTGTCGCCGCGTCGGTCGTCCCAGCGGTTGTCGTTGCCACGGCCATCATTGCCACGATTGGGGCCGCGGTTGTCGTTGCGGTCCCAGCCGCCGGGGCGGTTGTTGTCGTTGCGATCGCCACGATTCCAGTCGCCGCGGCCGCGGTTGTCGTCGCCACGGTTCCAATCCCGCCCGCCGTTGTCCGGGGGTGGCTGCGCCTGAGGCGCGGCCGGTGCTTGCGGCGCGGGCTGAGCCTGAGGCGCCTGCTGCGGACGATTGTTCCAGTCGCCGCGGCCGCCGCGGTCACCACCGCGATCACCCCGGTCCCAGCCGCCGCGATCCTGCTGCGGCTGCCCCTGCGAAGGCTGACTCTGTTGCGGACGTTCGCCGCCGCGGTTCCAGTTGCCGCGATCGCCGCCGCCGCTGCGCTCACCGCCGCCGCCCCGCTGACCGCCTTGCCAGCCGCCACGGTCGCCGCTGCCGCCGCCACCGCGCTCGGCCTGAGGACCGCCGCGCTCGCGCCGCTCCTGCGCCTGGGCGCCGAGCGGGGCAACGGCGCCGCCCAGCAGCGTCAGCGCCATGGCGGTCGTCAAAAGACGTTTCATTTCTTGCTCCGAAGGGCCTTGAAGCGCGGCCCGGGCTTGTCCCTTGATAGCAGTGTCGGACTCGTCCGATGAACCAGGCTTGAACGACTATATAGGCGTCTGAGGAGAGCCTTGATGCGCGCGCACCCCAATGACGTCGTCAGCTTCTGGCGGCAAGCCGGGCCGAAGAAGTGGTTCGCCAAGGACAGTGGCTTCGACCAAGCCATCGCCCTGAAGTTCGAGCAGACCCACTACCGCGCCTCGATGCGCCGCTATGACGACTGGGCCCAGACGGCCGAGGGCGCGCTGGCCCTGCTGATCCTGCTCGATCAGATGCCGCGCAACATGTACCGCAACACGCCGCACGCCTTCGCCACCGACCCGCTGGCCCGGACCTTCGCCCGCGCCGCCATCGCCGCCGGCCACGATCAGGACCCGGCCGTCGCGCCGGACATGCGCCCCTTCTTCTACCTGCCGTTCGAGCACTCGGAATCGCTGGTCGACCAGGAGTTCAGCGTCGAGCTGTTCGCCGCCCACCAGGCCGACAGCGGCGACGAGGAGTCGATGAAGTACGCCATCATCCACCGGGACATCATCGCCCGCTTCGGCCGCTTCCCACATCGCAACCCGGGCCTGGGCCGCGAGACGACGGCGGCCGAGCAGGAGTTCCTCGATGAAGGCGGTTTTGCCGGTTAACGCATCCTCAATCTTGGCGCGACCGGTTCTCGCCTGTAGGGTGAAGGTCTAAGTCCGGGGACCATCTGGGGAACACCGAAGTATGAAAGCTTTCCGTAGCGCGCTGGCCGTCGGCCTGGCGCTCACCGCCGCCACGCCTGTCTCGGCCCTGGCGCAAGCCAAGGCCAGCAAGGGCCAGACGATGCAGACCCAGGCCTCGGCCGAGGTTCCGCGTTGCTCGCGCAAGCTGGGCACGCTGTCGATCGTCGACGGCGACGATTCCTACGGCTGGACCCAGTTCAACCTCGCCTCGCCGCAGAAGGTGCTGCGCGCCATCGTCCAGAAGTCGGGCTGCTTCAACCTGGTGGACCGCGGCGCGGGCCTCAGCGCCGCCGAGCGTGAACGCAATATCGGCGGCAATCTGGGCCTGCAGCGCGGCAGCAACGTCGGCCAGGGCCAAGTGAAGGCCGCCGACTACGTGCTCGTGGCCGAAGTTCAGGGCAGCAACAGCAATGTCGGCGGCGGCGCGGTGGCCGGCGCCATCGGCGGCCTGATCGGCGGTCGCGTCGGCGGCCTCGTGGGCGGCATCAAGACCAAGAAGCTGGAAGCCAACACCGTCCTCTCGCTGACCAATGTCCGCACCACCGAAACCACCTCGGTGGCCGAGGGCTATGCGGTGAAGAACGACATCGGCTGGGGCGCGGGCGGCGGCCTGGGCTTCGCCGGCGCCGTCGGCGGCGGTTATGAAGACACCGACATCGGCCGCATCGTCACCCTGTCGTTCATCAACGCCTATTCGAAGATGATCGGCGACCTCGGTTTGCTGTCCGACAGCGTCCCGGCCGCGCAAGCCGCCCCGACCAAGACCTTCCGGGCCACCCGCGTCGCCAACCTGCGCGCCACGCCCGTCGCGGCCGGCAAGCTGATCCGCGCCCTGCCCGCCGGCGCCATCGTCTACCCGACCGGCAAGAAGCAGGACATGTGGTGGGAAGTGGCCGACGAAAACGACAATGTCGGCTGGGTGCTGAACTCGACCCTCGAGCCGAGCAAGTAGGACGGTCTTCTCCTCCCTCGCATCGGGGGGGAGGTGGCGCGGCGCGAATACCCGCCTTGACGGAGGGGGGGCTCCGGCGCTCCCTTTTTTATTTGAGCCGGCGGCAAGCGCCCCCTCCACCGCTTCGCGGTCCCCCTCCCCCGTTTTACGGGGGAGGATGAGGGGTGACCTGTGGACTCATCCCGGCGCCGCAGTGTTCAACGCCGCGATTCGCCCCCACATTATCCCCATGATCACCGCCGTCCTCGACGCCCCGCACACCGCCGCCGCCGATCATCCCGAGCGGCACTACCTGAACCTGCTGGCCGACATCCTGGCCAACGGCGTGCAGCGCGGCGACCGCACGGGCACCGGCACGCTGGGCGTGTTCGGCCGCCAGATCCGCTTCGATCTGGCCAAGGGCTTCCCGGTCCTGACCACCAAGAAGCTGCACCTGCGCTCGATCATCATCGAGCTGCTATGGTTCCTGAAGGGCGACACCAACATCGCCTATCTCAAGGACAACGGCGTGCGTATCTGGGACGAGTGGGCCGACGAGAACGGCGACCTGGGTCCCGTCTACGGCAAGCAATGGCGCTCGTGGGCCACGCCGGACGGTCGCTCGATCGACCAGATCGTCGCCCTGGTCGAGAACCTGAAGACCAATCCCAGCAGCCGCCGCCACATCGTCACCGCCTGGAATCCGGCCGATGTCGACGACATGGCCTTGCCGCCCTGCCACTGCCTGTTCCAGTTCTTCGTGGCGGATGGAAAGCTCAGCTGCCAGCTCTACCAGCGCAGCGCCGACGTGTTCTTAGGGGTGCCGTTCAACATCGCCAGCTACGCCCTGCTGACCCTGATGGTCGCCAAGGTCGTGGGCCTGGAGCCGGGCGAGTTCGTCCACACCTTCGGCGACGCCCACCTCTATCTGAACCACCTCGACCAGGCCCGCGAGCAGCTGACCCGCGAGCCCTTCGACTTCCCGACCATGGCGATCGCCGACAAGCGCGACCTGTTCGGCTTCGCGTACGAGGACTTCACGCTGGAGGGCTATCAGGCCCACCCGCATATCAAGGCCGAGGTCTCGGTTTGATCCACCTCGCCATCGTCGTCGCCCGCGCGGCCAACGGCGTGATCGGCCGTGACGGCGACCTGCCGTGGCGGCTGAAGGCGGACCTGGCGCTATTCAAGGGCAACACCCTGGGGAAGCCCATCATCATGGGCCGCAAGACCTGGGACAGCCTGCCCCGCAAGCCCCTGCCCGGCCGCACCAATATCGTGCTCTCACGCGACCAGAGCTTCGAGCCTGGCGGCGCGATCCCCTGCGAGACCTGGATGGAGGCGGTGCAGATCGCCAGGGAGCAGGCGTCCGACGACGAGGTCGAAGAGGTCTGCGTGATCGGCGGCCGCGCCCTGTTCGAGCTGGCCCTGCCCAAGGCCAAGCGCCCGTACCTGCCCGAGGTCGCCGCCGAAGGCGACGGCGACGTCACTTTCCCGGCCTTCGACGAGAGCGCGTGGTCAGAGATCCGCCGCGAGGAGCACCCCGCCGGCGAAGGCGACGACCACGCCTTCGTGTTCCGGGTGCTGGAGCGGCGCTAGTTTTCCACCGGCAGCGGCTGGGGCGCCTTTTCGAGATTGGCCAGCTTGCGGGTCTTCAGGTGCTTGCCGGTGCAGGCCTTGAACACCACCTCGACCTCGCCGCCCTTGCCCAGCTGAGGCATGGCGAACCTGGCCGGACCGATCCGCTGGGCGGTGATCACGGTGTGGCCCTTGTCGGTCTTGCTCCAGGCGATCCGCGCGTGGGTGGCGGTGTCGCCGAACCGCTTCTGAAGGTCGCGGTCGAAGGTTTGATGGATTGCCGCGTCGACCACCGGTCGCCAGGCCTCGTCCTTCATGGCCGGGCAGGCGGGCCGCGTCGGCATCGCCGCGCTCTTCGACCACGGCAGGGAGGGCGCGGCCGCGCAGCCCGCCAAGATCAGCCCCGTCGCCGCGATCACCGTCACAGTCGCCCGCATGCTTGAGAATCCTTCGTCCAAACTTGCGGCAAGCTCACCGCGAACCGCGCCGCGCGCAAGGGCTCAGTGATACCGGAACGGAACCCTCGCCAGGCTCAAACGGGCGTTTATAGTCTCCTCCAACGCCCACCAGAGGCAAAGGGAGAGACGCGATGGACATCCAGCTGGTCGCCGACGGCCTGCAATTCCCCGAGGGGCCGGTGGCCATGGCCGACGGCTCGGTGATCGTCACCGAGATCCAGGGCCAGCGCCTGACCCGGGTCTGGCCGGACGGCCGCAAGGAGACGGTGGCCGAGACGGGCGGCGGCCCCAACGGCGCGGCGATCGGGCCAGACGGCGCGCTGTACGTGACCAACAACGGCGCCAGCTTCGGCTTTTTCGACGCCAATGGCCTGAACATCCCCGGCCCGACGCCGCCGGAGCACACGGGCGGTTCCATCCAGCGGGTGGACCTGAAGACGGGCGCGATCACCACGCTCTACACCGAATGCGACGGCAAGAGATTGGTCGGCCCCAATGACTTGGTCTTCGACAAACAGGGCGGCTTCTGGTTCACCGACCACGGCTGCTCGACGCCCGAGGGCCGCAAGTACGGCGCCCTCTACTACGCCCTGCCCGACGGCTCGAAGATCACCCGCTGGCGCGACCACTTCGTCTCGCCCAACGGCGTGGGCCTCTCGCCCGACGAAAAGACCGTCTACATGGCCGACACCATGCTGGGCCGGCTGTGGTCGTTCGAGGTGACCTCGCCCGGCGTGCTGGCCGATCCTCTGCCTCTGCAGCCCGGCAACGTGGTCTGCAACCTGCCGGGCTATCAACTGCTGGACAGCCTGGCGGTCGAGGCCGGCGGCAAGGTCTGCGTGGCCACGATCATCAATGGCGGCATCACGGCCTTCGACCCGGACGGGAGCACCGAGCACTTCGCGTTCCCGGACGTGATCGTCACCAACATCTGCTTCGGCGGCGAGGACATGCGCGACGCCTGGATCACCGCCTCGGGGACCGGCAAGCTTTACAAGGCCCGCTGGCCGCGACCGGGCCTGAAGCTGAACTTCAACGCCTGATCTGTGACTTCAATTCACAACTGCTGATCCCCGCCACGGCGTAGTTTGACGCCGTGGCCGTCCCATCTGAAGCTCCATCAAACACGGAGCCCAGCGATGGACCAGAAACTCAACGACAAGACGGCGCGGGTGACCGGCGCGACGGCCGGCATCGGCCTGGAGATCGCCCGCACCTTGGCCAACGAAGGCGCCCAGGTGTTCGTCACCGGCCGCAACCAGGACAAGCTGGACGCGGCGGTCGAGAGCATCGGCCACAACGTCACCGGCGTTCTGGCCGACGCGGCGACGGCCGAGGGCGCGGCGGCGATCCTCAAGGCGGTCCCCAGCGTCGACATCCTGATCAACAACATCGGCATCTACGAGATGAAGGCCTTCGCCGATATCCCGGACGAGGACTGGCTGCGGTTGTTCGACGTCAATGTGATGAGCGGCGTGCGCCTGGCGCGCGGCTACTTCCCCGGCATGCTGGAGCGCGACTGGGGCCGGGTGATCTTCATCTCGTCGGAGTCCGGCCTGGCGACGCCCGGCGAGATGGTCCACTACGGCATGACCAAGAGCGCCCAGCTGGCGGTGGCCCGCGGCATGGCCCAGGCCACCAAGGGCTCCGGCGTCACGGTCAATTCCGTCCTGCCCGGCCCGACCCGTTCGGAAGGCGTCGCCGATTTCCTCAAGAGCGTGTCGAGTAAACCCGAAGGAACGCCGGCCGAGCACGAGGCCGAGTTCTTCGACAAGCACCGCGCGTCGTCGCTGCTGCAGCGGATGATCGAGCCGCAGGAAGTCGCCAGCCTGGTGGCCTATGTCGCCAGCCCCTTGTCGGCGGCCACCAACGGCGCGTCGCTGAAGGTCGAAGGCGGCCTGGTGACGACGATCGCTTAGATCGCCTTCACTCCTCCCGCAGGAACGCCCCCGCGATCAGCAGCGCCATGGCCAGCATGGCCAGCAGGCCCGCCACATAGGGCATCCAGTGCATCGTCGCCTCCCTCAAGAACCGGGGGCGACGATGGTCCGGGGCCGGCGCATCGCCCAGCCCCGGAACAGGGGGTGACTAGTACAGAACCCCCAGCGCCTCGCGCTCGAAGGCCTTCAGTTCGTCGTTGCGGCCATCGCGGATCTTCACGACCCACTCGGGATCCTGCAGCAGAGCGCGGCCGATGCCGACGAGGTCGAACTCGCCGCGCTCCAGGCGCTCCAGCAGGTTGTCGATCGAGGCCGGCTTGCTGCCCTCGCCGGCGAAAGCGGCGATGAACTCGCCCGACAGGCCCACCGAGCCGACGGTGATGGTCGGGGCGCCGGTCAGCTTCTTGGCCCAGCCGGCGAAGTTCAGGTCGCTGCCCTCGAACTCCGGCTCCCAGAAGCGGCGCTGGCTGCAGTGGAAGATATCGGCCCCGGCGTCGGCCAGCGGCTGCAGCCAGCTTTCCAGCAGTTGGGGCGTCTCGGCGTTGCGGACCGTGAAGTCCTGCTGCTTCCATTGCGACAGGCGGATGATCACCGGATAGTCCGGGCCGACGGCGGCGCGCACGGCTTTCAGGATCTCGGCGGCGAACTTGCTGCGCTCGGCGATGGTCGGGCCGTTCAGGTGGTCGTCGCGGACATTGGTGCCGTTCCAGAAGAACTGGTCGATCAGATAGCCGTGGGCGCCGTGCAGCTCGATGGCGTCGAAGCCCAGGCGCTTGGCGTCGGCGGCGGCCGTGGCGAAGGCGGCGATGGTGTCGGCGACGTCGTTATCGGTCATCGGGTCGGTGAAGACGTTGCCGCCGGCCTTCGACAGGCCCGAGGGGCTGTCGACCTTGCCCAGCTTGGCCGGGCCCTGGGCCGAACCGACGTGCCACAGCTGTGGCGCGATCAGACCGCCGGCGGCGTGGACCTCTTCGACCACCTTCTTCCAGGCGGCCAGTTCCTGCTCACCGTGGAAGCGCGGCACGTTGGCGTCGTTCAGCGAGGCCGGACGGGCCACGCCCGTACCTTCGGTGATGATCAGCCCGACCTGCCCCTCGGCCCGGCGGCGGTAGTAGGTGGCGACATCGTCGGTGGCCACGCCGCCCGGCGAGAACGACCGCGTCATCGGCGCCATCACCGTGCGGTTGGGCAGCTTCAGCGACTTGAATTCGAACGGCTTGAACAGGGCGTCGATCGACATGGGAGACTTCCGAAACAGGATATGTTGCGCGCGATCCAAACACTTGTTCGCAGGCGAAGCTAGTTAGAAATACTGGGAGGCGCGGTGAACGCCCCCTCCGGCCCTTCGGGCCACCTCCCCCGCTTCGCAGGGGAGGAGAAACCCACCTTCCTCCCCCGCCTGCGGGGGAGGTGGATCGGCGCGGATACGCGACGAGACGGAGGGGGCACTAAAGCCCCAGCACCATCTTCGCCATGATGTTCCGCTGGATCTCGTTCGACCCGGCGTAGATCGACGCCTTGCGATAGCTGAAATAGGCCGGCGCGGCGGGCGCGGCGTAGTCCGGTCCGGCGCTGTTGTCGTTGGTCTTGGACCAAGGATCCTGGACGAACGGCGCGGCATAGGTCCCGACCGCCTCCAGGGTCAGCTCGGTGATCGCCTGCTGATGCTCGGAGCCGACGCATTTCAGCATCGACGACGCCGGACCGATGGCCTTGCCGGCGGTGCGGCCCGAGAAGATCCGCAGTTCCGAGGCGTTCAGGGCCGAGACCTGGATCTCCAGATTGGCGATCTTTTCGCGGAAGTCGCGATCGTCGAGCAGCCGGCCGCCGTCGTCGGCTCGCTCCAGGGCGGCGATGCGCTTGACCTTCTTGAGCATGTTCATCAGCCCGGGCGCGTAGGCGTTGCCGCGCTCGAACTCGAGCAGGTACTTGGCGTAGGTCCAGCCCTTGTTCTCCTCGCCGATGCGATTGGCGACCGGCACCCTGACATTGTCGAAGAAGACCTGGTTGATCTCCTGCTCGCCGTCGGGCGGGCCGTCCAGGGTGGGCAGCGGCTTGATCTGGATGCCGGGGGTGTCCATGCGCAGCAGCAGGAACGAGATGCCCTCCTGCGGCTTGCCGGCCGACGAGGTGCGGACCAGACAGAACATCCAGTCGGCCCACTGGGCGTGGGTGGTCCAGATCTTCGAGCCGTTCAGCACATAGTCGTCGCCGTCTTGCTCGGCCTTCATCTGCAGGGACGCCAGGTCCGAGCCCGAGCCCGGCTCCGAATAGCCCTGACACCACCAGATGTCGGAGGTCAGGATCGGCGGCAGGTGCTGGCGCTTCTGCTCCTCCGTGCCGAAGGCCAGGATCACCGGGGCGCACATCTTCAGGCCCATCGGCGAGGGATTGGGCGTGCCGGCCAGCGACAGCTCCATGTTGAAGATATAGCGCTGCGAGGCGGTGAAGGCCGCCCCGCCCCACTCGACCGGCCAGTCGGGGGCGGCCCAGCCGCGCTCGGCCAGCTTCTTCTGCCAGTGCACCTGACCGGCCTTGTCGAGATAGCCGTTCTTCGACCGGGCCATCTGGCGCTTCAGGTCATCGTCATAGGCGGTGGCGATCCAGTCGCGGACCTCCTGCTGGAAGGCCAGATCCTCGGGCGAGAACGACAGGTCCATGGCGGCCTACTCCACCGCGTCGAGATATTCGATCTCGGGCCGGCCGGCCATGAACGGCCCCATGGCCGCGCCGGCGGCCTTGAAATAGTCGCTGCCGCCGTGGGCCTTCAGGGCGTCCTCGGAGGCGTAGAGCTCCAGCACCTTGTAGGTCCCGGCCTCGGTCTTGGAGCGGGTCAGCTGGTAGACGAGGCAGCCCGGCTCGTTGGCCTTGACCTTGTTCTGCAGGTCCAGGAACACCTTCTCGAAGTCCGCCGACTTGTCCGGCTGAACCTTCAGGATCGCGACGACACCGATCATACTTGCCTCCCAACGTTTGTTTGAACGAAGGATGGGCTAGCGGCGCGACGGGGGCAAGGGCGACGTTGGGGAATGTCACCGGAACCGCCTCCCCGGCGAAAGCCGGGGCCCAGATGGAGCGCGTTGGGGTGAATTCCAATAGCTGGGTATTTATCCGGTCAGCCCCAGCGAATGGGATCTGGACCCCGGCGTTCGCCGGGGAAACGGATATAAGCTTACCGCCGCTCGTTCCAACCGTAGGCGACCCACGAGTGGCCGCCGACGTTGCGGGCTTCGATCAGGCTGGGATCGCCGGGCTGGGTCTTGCCCTTGCGGCCGCGCAGGGCGAAGGCGGCGATGCCGAACAGGGCGCTGCCCATGAAGCCGACCACGACCACGGTCGCGGCGAACACCACGGCCAGCACGGCCCCGACCACCACGGCGACCGAGGTCGCGAGCGCGCCGAACATCCAGGCCAGGTTGTGCCAGGGCGTTGAGGCGGCGGGGTGGGTCATCGTGGTCCTTCCATAGGCGCTCATGATCCCTAAAGTTGGTTCACAAGCGCTGAACGTCAACTGAACACCCACCGGACGCGGATGAAAAGCCTTTTCCGCTCGCATGAGGCGAGAGGTAGCGCCTCGCCTAACCCGCGACGGCCAAGCCCAGTTCCCGGCGCTCGCGCATCACGGTCGAGAAGGCGGCGTTGATGGCGGAAGCCTTGGCCTCGGCGATCTCGATGAACTCGGTTGGCAGGCCATGGGCGCGGGCCCGGTCGGGGTGGGCGTTGGTCAGGGCGATCTTCCAGGCCTTGCGCACCGTGGCGTCGTCGGCGTCGGCCGGCACTTCCAGGATCGCGTAGGGATCGTCCTTGCCCACACCCAGGTGCGTGGCGCGCAGGCGGCGGAACGCCAGCGGCGACATGCCGAAAAGATCAGCCACCCGCTCCAAGTACTCGAGCTCGTCATGGGTGACGACGCCGTCGGCCTTGGCGATGTGGAACAGGCCGTCGACCACGTCTTCCAAGAGCTGCGGGCAGCTGGAATAGCGCTTGGCCAGGCGCTTGGCGTAGCTTTCGAAGCCGTGCGTGGTCTGGCGGGCCAGGTCGTACAGGCGGTGGATGTTCTGCTCCGACGCCGGGTCGGGCTGGAACACCTCGGTGAAGGCCAGGAACTCGCCGCCATCGGCGCGGCCATCGACCTTGGCCAGCTTGGCGCCAAGGGCCGTCACCGCCGTCGAGAACGCCGGATCCTCGCCCGGCAGGCCGCCGGGGCATTCGGTGCAGTCGGCCAGGTCCAGCCGACGGGCGGCGATGGTCGCGATATTGCGCCAGAAACTCATAAATCGCCTCGAAGCCGGGACGGACGGGTGGAAACGCACAGGAGGAATGCACGGGGGCGGCGTTCGGATCACCGCTTCGAGGCGCTTCTAGCACATTGAGAATGATCGTTCACATGACTTCGTTGCAATGCGACATTTCGGGCGATGAAAGGTCTGTGAACCTAATAGTGGAGCTTTTCGGCGGTTCAGCCGTTATGGCCCCGCTTGCGCCCCAAAGGCCATGCAACGGTCCCAATCCGGATCGAAATGCTCTAGTTCAGACTCGACGTACCCTGAAAGGACATCCGCCCGCATGGCGAACGCCCTCCTCCTCGCTATCGCTCTTCTCGCCCAGGACGGCGCGATGGGCGGCCCAGCGGCCGCCCAAGGCCCGAACGCTCCGCCCGCCGACGAGTACGGCTATGTCTCGTGGTGCTACGGCGCGCTGGGCGGCTACGCCTCGCTGTACGACAGGGTGATGCCGGAGGTGACCCGCATCGAGAAAGCGTTCCCCGGCCCCGACGGCGTCCAAGCGGCGCTGAAAACCTATCCGGAACTGCGCGCCCAGGCCCAGAAGGACATGAAGGTGATGACCTCGGCCATCACGGCGGCCGAGAAGGCCAGCCCGCGTCCGATCTCGCAATATGGCGCGGCCCAGATCAAGCGCGGCTCGGCCATCTGGCAGGGCGCCGACTCGGTGGGCAAGGCGCGCCTGGCTCAGATGTGGATGAGCTGGAGCCCGCCGGGCGACTGCGAGCGCCGCGCCAAGGCCCTGGAGACCAAGTCCTCGATCCTGGGCAAGGCGCTGAACTACAACGCCGCCCCGACCATCCCGACGCCGACCGAGCCGGCTCCGGTCGCGCCGCCGCCTGCCCTTGAGACGCCGGCTCCGCAGCCCATCGCCCAGCCCGTTTCCGCGCCGATCGGCGCCGTTCCCGCCGCCAAGCCGCTGGCCCAGAAGCCCGCCGCGGCGCCGAAGCCCACTCCGGCTGCGGCCCCGGCTGCAGCCAACGAGGTCATCATCGACCCGGCCAACCCCGCGCCTTGCGCCGGCAGCCTCCTGCCCGCCAAGCGCGGCGGCAAGACTGTGCTGATCTGCAAGGCGGATTAGGCCCTCATCGTCATCCCGCGCTTTATGCGCGGGACCCATGGTTCAGCGTGCATGGGAGAGCGTGATCGTTCTCCGCACGTGCGGCGGACAAATGGGTCCCGCGAACAAGTCGCGGGATGACGGTTTTCGTTAAGCCGACAACCGCCCGCTCTCGGCCAGCGCCTTGAACCAGGCATACGATGCCTTGGGCGTTCTCACCCCGGTCGTCCGGTCCATCGCCACCAGGCCGAACTTGGACGTGTAGCCCAGGTCCCACTCGAAATTGTCGATCAGGGTCCACTCGAAATAGCCGCGCACGTCGCAGCCGGCCTCGCGCGCAGCCAGCACCGCCTGCAGGTGGCGACGCAGATAGGCGATGCGGAAATCGTCCTTCAGGATCGCCGGACCGGTCCCGAACGGATCCGAGCAGCCGTTCTCGGTGACCAGGATCCTGGGCGAGCCATAGTCCCGCCGCACGCGGTCCAGCACCTCGAACAGGCCCGACGGATCGATGTGGCGGCCGAAGGCGTCCAGCTCCGCGCCCTTGGGCGGGGCGGCCACGGCGATCTTGCCCGGCGCGTTCAAATCCAGCCGCACATAGGCCGGCGCGTAGTAGTTCACCCCCAGGAAATCGACCGACTGCCGGATGCTGGCCAGGTCCCCTTCCCGCACGACGCCCTTCAGGAAGTCGTCCATGGCCGCAGGGTAGGTTCCCTTGAACAGGGGATCCAGCCAGGCCTGGTTCCACAGCGCATCCAGGCCGTCGGAGGCGAGCCGGTTCCAGATCGCCCACGGCCCGCCAGCCGGGCGACAGGGCTGCAAGGCCATGGTGGTGCCGACCTGCAGATCCGCGCGCCCGGCCCGCAGCGCCTGCATCGCCAGCCCCTGCCCAAGGTTCATGTGGTGGATCACCGGTCCCAGCAGGGTCTCGTCCTTCAGCCCCGGCGCGCCCTCGCCCAGCACGTGGCCGAACACGGCGTGGACGGCCGCCTCGTTGAGGATGATGTAGTTCTTCAGCCGGTCGCCCAGGCGATCGACCACCACGCGGGCGTAGTCGGCGAAGCGCAGGGCGGTGTCGCGGTTCTTCCAGCCGCCCTTGGCTTGCAGGCCCTGCGGCAGGTCCCAGTGGAACAGGGTCGCATAGGGCGCGATCCCCTTGGCCAGCAGAGCGTCGACCAGGCGCGCATAGTGGTCCAGGCCGGCGGCGTTCACCGTCCCCTCGCCGCTGGCCAGCACCCGCGACCAGCTGATCGAGAAGCGGTAGGCGTCCAGCGCCGCGCCAGCGATCAGGTCGACATCGTCCTGGTAGCGGCGGTAGCTGTCGGTGGCGACCGTGGCGTCCGAGCCGTCCTTGATATGGCCGGGGACCTTTTCGAACACGTCCCAGACGCTGGGTCCGCGGCCGTCGACGTCTTGAGCGCCCTCGGTCTGGAAGGCGGCGCTGGCCACGCCCCAGGTGAAATCCGCCGGGAACTGCCGGCTCTTGGGATTGAGATCGGTGTCGCCCGGTCCCTCGCACCCGGACAACCCCATCGCCGCACCACCGAGCGCGATCGCGCCCAGAGCCCGGCGGCTGACGCCTGACCGCTCCATCATCCCCTCCCGCTTATGTCGTTGGGAGGCAGGATGCTCGATTCAAATAACGTCGTCATCCCGCGACTTGTTCGCGGGACCCATGGGTCAGCTTCTACGGGCGATAATCATTCCGCTCTGCACCTGCGGCGGAACGATGGGTCCCGCGCATAAAGCGCGGGATGACGGGCTTTATTGAACCAGCTCCCGCACGCCGCTGATCGCGTCGGCCGACATCGGGCGACCCAGCAGGAAGCCCTGGAACTCGGCGCAGCCCAGCTTCACCAGGCAATCCATCTGGGCTTGCGTCTCGACGCCTTCGGCCGTGGTCTTCAGGCCCAGCGACCTGGCCAGGCTGACGATGGCCGCGGCGACGGCGAGGCTCTCGCCATTGCCCGGCAGGCTGGCGACGAACGAGCGGTCGATCTTCAGCTTGTCGATCGGATGGCGGCGGAGATAGGCCAGGGACGCATAGCCGGTGCCGAAGTCGTCCAGCGCCAGGCGGAAGCCCAGGCGCTTGAGCCGGCGCAGCGCCTCGTGGACGCCGTCGCTGTCCTTCAGCAGGGCCGTCTCGGTGATCTCCAGCATGAAGACGTCGGCGCGGGCGCCGGTCTCGGCCAGCACGGCGACCATCTCGTCGACGAAACCGGGGTTCGAGAGCTGCAGCGCCGAGACATTGACCGACACCTCCAGCCCCGACCAGCGCAGGCTGTCGTAGCAGGCGCGGCGGAACACGGCGGCGCCGACCGCGCCGATCAGGCCGCAGGATTCGGCCAGCGGAATGAAGATGGCGGGGGCGATCTCGCCGCGCTCGGGATGAGTCCAGCGGGCCAGGGCCTCGACGCCGACGATGACGCCCTTGGCGTCGGTCAGCGGCTGGTAGGCGACCTTCAGGGCTTCGTGGTCGAGCGCCATGCGCAGGTCGCGCTCCAGCCCTTTGCGCAGGCGCAGGGCCGCGTCCATCTCGGGCTCGAAGAAGGCGAAGCGGCCGCGGCCGGCCTCCTTGGCGCGGTAGAGGGCGACGTCGGCCTGGCGCAGCAGTTCGGCCTGGCCTTGGTCGGCGTCGCAGACCACCGCCACGCCCACCGAACAAGACAGCTCGGCCCGGCCGATGGACAGGTCGACCTCGCCCGACAGGCCATCGACCAGGCGCTGGGCCAGGGTGGCGGCGCCGGCCGGGGTGGTGTCGGGCTGGATGACGGCGAACTCGTCGCCGCCCAGGCGGCAGATGGTGTCGGTCTCGCGGCAGATGGCCTTCAGGCGGCGGGCGACCTCGCGGATCAGCTGGTCGCCGGCGTCGTGGCCATAGGTGTCGTTGACCTCCTTGAACCGGTCGAGGTCGATGCACAGCACGCCCAGATGGCCGGACTTGCGGCGCAGGACCGCGTGGGCGTGGATCAGGCGATCGGTGAACAGGGTGCGGTTGGCCAGGCCGGTCAGCGGGTCGTGCAGCGACAGGTGCTTGGCCTCGGCCTCGCTGAGCAGCAGCTTCTTGGCGGCCCGACGGGTGATGCGGAACAGCAGGAAGGCGCCGATCACGGCGGCGACCAGGGCCGTGCCCAGCATCGGGGTGGCCGAGCGCAGCAGTTCCTCGCCGGGCTTGCGCGGCGTCCAGCGCAGCACGATCCGGCGGCCGTCCGCGATGCGGCTCAGCTGGACCTGGGCGCTCTGGGTGTTGAGCTGCTCGGGCGCGACGACGGCGATGCGGGCGTTCTGCAGCAGGAAGCGGTCGGAGAAGGCCTTCACCACGCTGTTGGCCACCGGCACGCCGGTCACCAGCAGGGGCGCATGCTCGCCGCGCGGCCTGGCCTTCAGATCCGGGCGCACCAGCGAGACGGTCATCAAGACCGGTTCACCGCCGATAAGCTCGACACGGCTCTTGTGCACGGCCCGCATCGCTGCGACCTGATGCGGATCGGCCTCGATGCGGCGGACGTCGGCCACCAGGCGCGCGGTCTGCTTGGCGTAGCGGGCATAGGCGGCGGGGCTGACGTCCTTGCCGTCGAGATGGCCGTAGATCGGCGCGCCCTCGCCATCCAGCACGAACACCGCGCGATAGCCCAGAGCCCCGCCCAGCGAGGCGCCGATGTTCTGGCTGGCCCAGGCGCGATCGAACTGGTTGTCCAGCTTGATGACCGCCTCGTCCCAGATGACATAGGGGTTGAGCGCCGTCTGCACTTCGCGGGCGCGCTGGCGCAGGCCGTTGCCGACCAGGGTCTGCTCGTATTCCCGTTCGCGGACGTCGGCGTGGCGCATGGCCAGGGTCAGGGCGAAACCGGCGAGCAGGATCACGCCCGCCGCCACGCCGGCGATCAGGCCAAAGATCTTCAGCTCGATATTCCGACGGTCCATGCGTCTCCCTCAGGATCGCATGGTCCATGGGAACGGTTGCGGAAGTGCTTATCCAGGCCGGACCGGAGACACTTTACCGCACACCGTTACGCGATTTGAGTTTTGCCCTAAGCCGCCTCGCCCCGCGTCCTGGCCGCCGGGTCGTAGTTGAGGATCGGCGACAGCCAGCGTTCGGCGGTGGCGACCTCCCAGCCCTTGCGGCGGGCGTAGTCCTCGACCTGATCGGCGTCGATCTTGCCGACCCCGAAATAGTGCGACTGCGGGTGGCTGAAGAACAGGCCCGAGACCGCCGCGCCGGGGGTCATGGCGTAGCTCTCGGTCAGCTTCAGGCCGGTGGCGGCTTCGGCGTCCAGCAGATGGAACAGCGTGCCCTTCTCGGTGTGGTCGGGCTGGGCCGGATAGCCGGGCGCGGGGCGGATGCCCTGGTACTTTTCGGCGATCATCCGATCGACCTCGACCGCCTCGTCGGCGGCATAGCCCCACAGCTCGACGCGCACCTTGTAGTGCAGCCACTCGGCGAAGGCTTCGGCCAGGCGGTCGGCCAAGGCCGAGGCCATGATGGCGTTGTAGTCGTCGCCGGCGTCCTTGAATTTCTTGACGATCTCGTCCTCGCCATGGCCGGCGGTGACGGCGAAGCCGCCGACATAGTCGGCGCCCTGCCCGATCGGCGCGACGAAGTCCGACAGCGCGACGTTGGTCTTGCCAGCGCCCTTGTCCATCTGCTGGCGCAGGGTGTGGAAGCGCGAGATCTCGACCGTGCGGGTCTCGTCGGCGTACAGCACGACATCGTCGCCCTGGGCCTGGGCCGGCCAGAAGCCGACCACGCCCTTGGCCCCGAACCAGGCCTCGGCCAGCACTTCGTCGAGCATGGCGCGGGCGTCGCGATAGAGATCCGTCGCGGCTTGGCCGACCACGTCGTCTTCCAGGATCTGCGGATAGCGGCCGATCAGCTCCCAGCTGGCGAAGAACGGCGACCAGTCGATGAACGGCTCCAGCTCGGCCAGGGTCGGCTCGAAGGTGCGCGCGCCGATGAACGACGGCTTCGGCGGCGTATAGTCCGTCCAGTCGATGGCGAAGGCGCGCTTGCGGGCCTCCTGGATCGAGGTGCGGGCCTTGGTCGTCTGGCCGCGCAGATACTGCTCGCGCACCTTGACGTATTCGGCCCGGGTCTCGCCGATGATCCGGTCACGCTCGGTTTCCGACAGCAGGCCCGAGACCACGCCAACGGCGCGGCTGGCGTCGACGACATAGGTGGTCGGACCCCGGCGATAGGCCGGCTCGATCTTCACCGCCGTGTGGGTGCGGCTGGTGGTGGCCCCGCCGATCAGCAGCGGAATGTCGAAGCCCAGGCGCTCCATCTCGGCGGCGACGAACACCATCTCGTCCAGCGAGGGCGTGATCAGGCCCGACAGGCCGATCATGTCGACCTCGTGCTTTTTCGCCTCTTCCAGGATGCGATCGGCCGGGACCATGACGCCCAGGTCGACGACCTCGTAGTTGTTACACTGCAAGACGACGCCAACGATGTTCTTGCCGATGTCGTGGACGTCGCCCTTGACGGTGGCCATCAGGACCTTGCCGGCCGCCTTGCGGACCTGGCCTTCCTTTTCGGCCTCCATGAACGGCATCAGCCAGGCCACCGCCTGCTTCATGACGCGGGCCGACTTGACCACCTGGGGCAGGAACATCTTGCCCGCGCCGAACAGGTCGCCGACGACGTTCATGCCGTCCATCAGCGGGCCTTCGATCACGTGCAGCGGCCGCTCGGCGGCCAGGCGCGCTTCCTCGGTGTCGACCTCGATATATTCGGTGACGCCGTTGACCAGGGCGTGGGTGATGCGCTCGCCGACCGTGCCCTCGCGCCAGGCCAGATTGACCTGCTGGACCGCGCCCTTCTCGCTCTTGTAGCGCGGGGCCATGTCGACCAGGCGCTCGGTATTGGAGACGTTGGTCCGCTGCGGGCGGTTGAGGATCACGTCCTCGACGGCCTCGCGCAGTTCGGGATCCAGCGCGTCATAGACCGGCAGGTCGCCGGCGTTGACGATGCCCATGTCCATGCCGGCGTTGATGGCGTGGTACAGGAACACCGAGTGGATCGCCCGCCGCACCGGCTCGTTGCCGCGGAAGCTGAACGAGACGTTCGACACCCCGCCCGAGATCCGGGCGTAGGGGCAGCGCTTCTTGATCTCGCGCGTGCCCTCGATGAAGTCGACGGCGTAGTTGTCGTGCTCCTCGATCCCCGTCGCCACCGCGAAGATGTTGGGATCGAAGATGATGTCCTCGGGCGGGAAGCCGA
>CAZRPD010000016.1:0-46925 GCA_964601775.1 uncultured Caulobacter sp.
AGCCCTGAGATCTGTCGATCAAACCGGGCGATGCGTTGATTTCGCCCACCCTCCCGTATCGATGGAACGGGCGGCTGGATCCTCCTCCAGCCGCCCAATTTTTTGCGTCAGCGGGTGGCGGCGAACAGGGTCAGCCAGGCCGGCGGCGACTTGGTCGTGGCGCTCGACACCGCCTGCAGCACCGGCGCGTAGCGCGCGTCCAGCTGCGTCGCCAGGGCGAAGGTCTGGACGCCGTTCGACCGATCCCAGGGATGAGGCTGGTACTCCTTCTGCCCGGCGGCCGCGCGCTGGGCGTCGAAGGCGATCTTCGAGCGGGCGAACTCCTGGTGTGTCTTTTCGCCCAGCGCATAGGGCGCCAGCCAGTCCAACGCGCCCGGCAGGATGGAGCCCGCGGCGCTCTTGCGACTGAACCAGTCCTGGCCGTGCGCCTTGGCCGTAAGGGCGGCCATCATCATTGGGTCCAGGTCGTAAGTGACGTAGTGCAGGGCGTCGCGCTCGTGGAAGTCGAACACCGTGCCGTCGGGATTGATGTTGGCGGCGATCTGCCGGTCGTAGGCGTCTCGAGCCCGGTCGATCAGTTGAGCATCGCCGGTCAGGAAGGCGGCCATGGTCGCCAGCTTGACGCGGTGGCTTTGCCAATTGGTCTCCGGCTTGTCGCGTGGCTTGTCCATGGCGTCCAGGTAGCCTTGGGCCATGAGGCGGGCGAGGCGCTGAATCTTCGCACGGCTGGCTGGCGACAGATCCGAACAGGTCAGGTCGCAGGCCATCAGGACCTGGTCGAAATGGGTCTCGTCGATCGGGTTGAGCGAGATCTTGTAGGCATCCGCCCACGCAGTGAGGAAGCGCTCGGTCGAGTCGAGATAGCGGCGCTCGCCGGTCATCCGATAGGCCAGCGCCAGGTTCAGCATGATCGGCAGGTCCTCGCGGGCCTTGGTGCTGATCTCGCGAATACCCTTTCCGGGTAGGGTGCCTTCGGTGTGAACCACCGGCAGGGGACCGGGTTGACGGGCAAGGCCAGCCTGGGCGCGGCGCAGGATCTCGGTCGCCGCGGGGCGATCGCTCAGGCCGGGCAGGGCGGTGGTGAAGCGCCTGTCCAGAAGCGCGAAATCCTGGGCGTGGGCGGCGTTTGCCAGCGCGAGCGCGCAGGCCGCGCCGGCGAAAAGATATCTGACCATCTAAAATGTCTCCTCCGGGCGTGGCCGCTTCGTTCTGAGACGCGCGCCCACATTATGGTCTGACCATATAACGATGACCTCAAAGATTGGCATTACCAATTCTTGACAACGTTGGACACCCGTCGGATACGTCATCCCAAGGGAGCCGCAAAAGCGCACCCAGGGAGGGAATTGAAATGATCGAAGATCGTAGACTCGCGCGCCGAGCCGCGCTGCTGGCGTCCTGCGCCGTCCTGGCCATGGGCGCGTCCGCCCAGGCCCGCCAAGCCCAGCCGACCACGCCCGCCGAAACCGAGACCGTCGACGCCGTTGTCGTCACCGGCTTCCGCCAGGCCTATGCCAACGCCATCGCCACGAAGCGCGACACCCTGCAGATCTCGGACGGCATCTCGTCCGATGGTCTGGGCCGCTTTCCTGACCTGAACGTCGGCGAGGCCATCCAGCGCATTCCAGGCATCCAGATCAACCGTGAGGCCGACAGCCGCAACGCCACGATCAGCCTGCGCGGCCTGCCGGGCACCTTCGCCCGCACCACCCTGAACGGCGGCGCCTTCGCCGATCCGATCCTGAACGGCTCGACCCCGCTGGGCGCCTTCAACTCGGACATCTTCTCGTCGATCAACGTCATCAAGTCGCCGATGGCCACCGACCTGGCCGGCGGCCTGTCGGGCAATATCGACCTGCGCATCGCCCCGGCGCTGCAGCGCAAGGACGGCGGCTTCGCCAAGGTCTCTTACGAGTATAACGACCTCGGAAACCTGGGCAGCCCGCTGGCCTCGATCGGCTACAACAAGCACCTGACCGACGACTTCGCCGTGTTCGGCGTCGTGGCCTGGAAGGACGAGAAGTTCCGCCGCGACTCGATCACCGTGAACTCGTGGGCCAACCGCCTGGGTTCGATCCAGCTGGGCAACCAGGCCACGCCGGGCAACAACCCGACCTATGACCGGCTGATCGCCCAGTATCCGGGCGGCGTCTACTACCCCAGCCAGACCCGCCAGCTGGTCAAGTTCAACCGCGGCACGACGCTGTCGGCGGCCACCGGCTTCGAGCTGCGGATCAACGAGAACTGGAAGTTCGGCGCCAACGGCTTCATCACCCGCCGCAAGCTGGACGAGGCCACCAACAACCTCCTCTATATCGACGCCGGCGGCGGACAGGGCTCGAACACCGCCCTGACGGCAACCTCGGCCGTGGCGGTGATCAGCGACATCGGCACGCCGTTCGTGGTCAAGACGCCGAACGGCGACCGCGCCTACATCAACAAGTTCTCGGCCGCCAACATCAACACCTTCGACTCGATCCGGTCCGAGCCGGCGACCAACCAGACCTGGGCGATCAACCCGACCCTGGAATTCAAGAACGACGACTGGCGCGCCACCGCCAACCTGACCGTCTCGCGCGCCAAGGCGATGGCCAACCAGATCGAGTTCGACATCGTCCAGAACCCGTACCGCAACCTGGGCGCGGGCGGACTGAACGGCATCACCACCTCGGTGAACCTGGGCGGCACGGACCTGTCGAACTACACGGCGATCCTCAACACGCCCCGCGCCACCCACCTGCCGACGGGCGGCTTCACGATCCCGGCCGCGGCCAACGCCGCCACCCAGGCTGGCGCCCAGATGCCGGGCCAGGCCGCCAACGTTCCGGCCGACCGCTTCGGCGTCACCGGCACCAACGGCCAGGCCGACAACAAGCTGGACTCGCTGCAGCTGGATCTGGAGCGCGCGTTCGCCGAGAACCCATTCCTGACCGCCGTGCAGTTCGGCGGCCGGATCGAGCGCGGCGAGTTCACCTCGAGCGGCTCGCGCAACACCTCGCTAGGCTCGCAGACCCAGAACATCACCCCGGCCATGGCCGCCCAACTGTCCTATGCCCGTGACTTCTTCGGCGGCAAGGCGGGCGGCGCGACCTCCAATTGGATGGGCGTCAATGTCGACGAGGTCCTGAAGGTTCTGACGCCGATCAACACCAATCCGCGCTCGGCGACCAATCCCAACGGCCTGCCCGACCAGTTCGCCCTGGGCGCGCCCGGCGTGTTCCTGACACCCTACGGCTTCATCAATAACTATTGGGACGGCAACTACTGGAACAACAACTTCAGCACCCGCAACGACGTCTATTCGCTGTACCTGACGGCGAAGTTCAAGGCCGACGTGTTCAGCATCCCGGTGCGCGGCGCGGCGGGCGTGCGCTACGAGTACACCAAGAACGACATCACGGCCCTGGACTGCAAGAACTGCTCGGCCGCGACCTCGGTTGTGGCCGGTCCGATCAACCACAGCCTGACCACGCGCAAGACCGGCCAGAACTATGACTACTGGCTGCCGTCGCTGATCGTCGCCGCCGACCTGCGCGACGACCTCGTTTTGCGCTTTGCGGCCTATTCGACCTATGTCCGTCCGCAGCCGCGCGACAACGTCCCGACCTCGTTCGTGCAGACGCCGATCGACCTGACCCCGCCGGTCGACCCGATCTACACGGTCACCATCGGGGCCACGGACATCAAGCCCTACACCTCCGACTCCTTCGACGCGTCGCTGGAGTGGTACAATCGTCCGGGCGGCCTGGTGTCGCTGGCGGCCTATCGCAAGAAGATCGACGGCTATATCGGCCCGATCACCGACCAGGCGGCGCTGTGTCCGTCCAGTGGCGTGATCCCCGGCCTGGACGTCGCCCTGGGCACGCTGACGATCGACAACTCGGCCGGCACGCCGCGCTGCATGAGCTCCAACCAGTTCATCGGCGCCGGCGGGGTGCTGAAGAACGCCCAGGTCAACATCAGCGGCCGCACCAACCAGAACCCGATGACCGTCACGGGCCTGGAGTTCAACATCCAGCAGAACCTCGACTTCCTGCCGGGCTTCTGGAAGGGCTTCGGCGGCGCGTTCAACTACTCGCGCACCAAGATCGACGGGACCGACACGGCGGGCAACAAGATCACCCTGCCCAGCGTGTCGAAGAACAACATCAACCTGATCGGCTACTACGAGGCCAAGTGGGGCGGTGTGCGCCTGGTCTACAACTGGCGCGACAAGTACGATTTGGCGGCCGGCAACTCGTTCGTCGGCGACGCTCGCACCGTCAAGGCGCGCAGCCAGCTGGACGCCTCGGCCTCGTTCAACGTGACCAAGGACCTCACCGTCTCGGTCGACGCCTTCAACCTGACCGACGCCACCCGCTCGGAATATGAGAACGACCCGATGCTGCCTCGCCGCATCGACTATGACGGCCGCACCTACCAGGTGACCGTCCGAGCCAAGTTCTAGCGCTTCGTCCCCCCGAAGGCCTCGCGGCCCAGGCGCATCCTGCGCGCCTGGGCCGTGATTTTTTTTGAGGAGGAAACCGGCCGGCGCGTCGTAAGAAAAAGGATCGTCATTTCCGATGACGCGCACAGCGGCCGCAGAGCCGCGAGGGGAGGTGAGAATGTTTCGGCGCACCGCTCTCGGTCGCCGCATCGAGTCCTGCGCCTTGGCGCTGCTGAGCCTTTGCGTCCTGGCGCCGGTAAGCGCTGTCGCTCAAAACCGTCCTGCCATTCCCCGCGTCGTCGACCAGGACGCCTCCAGCCTGAGCCTGGCCCTTCAGCGCCTGAGCCAGACGACCGGCGCCCAACTGCTTTACGGCCCCGAACTGGTCTCCGGTCAGGCCGCGCCGGCGCTCAAGGGGCGGATGAGCGTGGAGCGGGCGCTTGGTCAGTTGTTGTCCCGCACAGACCTGGCCTTCCGCAGGACGCCCTCGGGCGTGTTCGTCATCTATCGTGTGCGGCCGGCGGCGCGCCCCGTTCACGAAACACCCGTCGTCCGCCAGACGCCGTCGCTCGAGCCGGTCGTCGGTCTGGAGGCGGTGGTGATCACCTCGGGCAAGCGTCTGGAGACCCTGGGCCGCTCCGACGCCTCGGTGCAGGCGCTGTCGAGCCAGATGATGGATCGCGCCAATGTCCGCGACTTCGAGGACCTGGCCAAGCTGGCGCCGTCCCTGACCATCTCCAAGACCACCCAGCCGGGCAACAACAGCATCAATATCCGCGGGGTGGGGACCTATTCCTATTCGATCGGCGCCGAGCCCAGCGTGGTGGTGGTGGTCGATGACGTGCCGCAGGCCTTCCAGGCCATGGCGTTCTCCGCCCTGGCCGACGTCCAGCAGGTCGAGATCCTGCGCGGTCCGCAGAGCACCCTGTTCGGCAAGTCGTCGGCGGCCGGCGTCATCTACATCACCACCAAGCCGGCCAGCGACGTGTTCGGCGTCCAGGCCGAGGCGCTGATCACCGACGACCACGAAGAGCGGGTGCAGGCGGCCGTGACCGGGCCGATCACCGACAGCCTGCGGTTCCGCGCCGTCGCCGCCTACAGCCGTCACCGCGGCACGGTGTTCAACCTGGCGTCTCGCCGCTGGATGAACGGCCAGTCGGACGTCAATCTGCGGGCCAAGCTGGTCTGGACGCCGGGCGACAACTGGACGGTGTCGTTGTCGCCGCACCTGACGCGGACCCTGTCGTCGTGCTGCGTTGGGGCCGACACCGCCATCTCGCCGAACGCCACGCTGAGCCGAATCGAACTGAGCCGCGAGGCGGTGCTGCGCGGCATTGTCCCGGGCCCCGACAACCGCCAGGCCCGCTACGACGTCAGCGCCCGGGGCAATTCGCGCGACGTCGGCGTCAACCTGCGCGCGGTGGGCTCGGTCGGCTCCTGGCGGCTGACCTCGATCACCGCCCTGGACCGCTACGACCTCTACGACCGCCAGGACACCGACGCGACCGACCTGGACTACAGCCTGCTGGACCCGCGGCTGCCGCGCGGCGGCTCGGCCAATGGCGGCGACTTCCGCATCCGGTCCGAGAGCCAGGAGGTGCGCCTCAACAGTCCCTCGGGCGGGCGCTGGGACTATGTCGGCGGGCTCTATCTAGGCCGCACCCGGTCCGAGCGTTCTTTCGTGCGCGGCTCCAACGCCTTGGGCGACTACAACGGCCTGCCGTCGCTGCCGAGCACCAACAGCACGCTCTATTCGCGCTACAGGGCCCAGACCAACCTGCGGACTTTCGCGGCGTTCGGGCAGGGCAGCTATGCGCTGAACCAGACGCTGTCGATCCTGTCGGGCCTGCGGCTGAGCCACGAGCGGATGAGCTATCGCTTCGACGACCTGGGCGCGGGCGTCACCTATGGCGCGCCGACCTGTTCGCGCACGACGCCCAGCGTGGCGGTCGAGACCTGTCATTCCGACACCGCGTTGAGTGGACGCATCGGCCTGCAGGGCAAGCTGACGCCGGGGCTGACCGCCTATGCGACCTATTCGACCGGCTACAAGGGCCGGGCCTATGACCTGACCAGCAGCCTGACCATGCGCGCGCCGCTGGCCAGCGGGCCCTATGCCGGCCTGCCGGCCGCCGACGTCATCGCCGCCCAGCAGCCGATCGCCTCGGAAACCGTGGACAGCTACGAGGCCGGTCTGCGGATGATCTCGCCGGACCGCAATCTCAGCTGGAACGTGACGATCTATCAGGAGCGTTTCTCGGGCTTCCAGGCCCAGAGCCGCGACGACGGTACGGGCCTCAATACGCTCAACAGCATCGGCGCGATGCGGGCGCAGGGCGTGGAGAGCGAGTTCAGCGCCCGCCTCAGTCCGCGCCTGACCCTGGCCGGCGCGGCCAACTACAACCAGGCGATCATGCGCGATTTCCCCAACGCCGCCTGCTATTTCGGCCAGAGCGCCGCGCAGGGCTGCGTGGGCGGTCGCCAGGACCTGTCGGGCAAGACCCTGTTCAACGCGCCGCGCTGGTCGCTGAACCTGAACGCCGTCTACCAGCGGCCCTTGGCCGGCGATCGGCGGTTGGAGCTGAACGCCGGCTATCGCTGGCGCTCGCGGATCACTTACAGCCTGTTGCACGAGCCGGCCGCGGCCGACGCGGCCCAGGGCGTGCTGGATATCTCGGCCACGATCGGCGCTGCGGGCTGGCGGGTGACGGGCTTCGTCAACAACGTCCTGGACCAGCGCATCGCCCTGACGCGCGGGCGCAGCACGCAGTGGAACCTGCTGGGATCCGACGGCCAGCCGGCCGTGGCCACGTTCTGGAAGCCGGCCCGCGACAGCGGCCGCCATCTCGGCCTGCGCCTGGCGGTGGACTATTGAGGTGCGGTTTTCTTTGAGGATCGGGCGGGCAGGCGCGTCGGAACGGAAGAGCGGACGAGAGAGCCGCTTTAGGGAGGTACCGGTCTAGGCATGGTCGCGCAGCCCAAACTCGATCCGCGCGAGCAGGCGTTCTTCGAGCGCTTGTCGGTAGCCTATCGCGGGCCGCTGATCGCCTATTTCGAGCGCCGGGTGCGCTCGCGCGAGGAGGCCGAGGACCTGACGCAGGAAGTGTTCCTGCGCCTGGTGCGGCGACCGGAGGGCGCGGACCTCGACAATCCCGAGGCCTTCGTCTTCAGCACGGCGGTCAATTTGCTGCGCGACCGGATGCGGCGGGACAAGACCTTCCGTAGCCACCTGAGCGAGACCGAACACCGGCAGGAACGCTTTGAGGGTATTTCGCCCGAGCGCGTCTTACAGGATAGGCAGGCGCTGCAGACGGTGATGCAGCGGCTGAACCAGCTGGACGAGCGGACCCGCGACGCCTTCATCCTGCACCGGCTGGAGGGCTGGAAACACGCCGAGATCGCCCGCGCTTTCGGTGTGTCCGTCAGCTCGGTCGAGAAGTACATCATCAAGGCCCTGGCGCATCTGATGCGGTCGCCGGGTCCCTACAAGAGCTGAGCCGTTGTCGAACCCGTTGCAACAGTCCCTGATCGACGAAGCCGCCGCCGGCTGGGCCGCGCGCCGCCTGGGCGGCGACGGGGGCGACGAGGCCGGCTTCGCGCGTTGGCTCGACGAGAACCTGGCCCACGCCGAGGCCTATGACCGCGCCGAGGCGACCTGGCGGCTGATCGGGGAGGGGGCTGGGACCTCGGACCTGCTGGCTGCCCGCCGCGACGCCCTGGCCCGGGCTCGCCGTCCCAAGCTCTTCCGCCCCGACCGTCGCCTGATCGCGGCCGGCCTGCTGGCCGCCGTGGCCGCGCCGACCGCCTGGTGGCTGAGCCGGCGCGGCGAAGAGGACCAGCTTATCCAGACCGCCCTGGGCGAGCAGCGCACCCTGACCCTGGCGGACGGCAGCCGGGTGACCCTGGACGCCTTGACGGTCATGCGGGTGCGCTACACGCCCGTCCTGCGCTCGGTCGACCTCGTCGCCGGCCGCGCCTATTTCGAGGTGGCCAAGGACGCCAGCCGGCCGATGCGGGTGCGCGCCGGCCCGCGCACGGTCACTGCCCTGGGCACGGCCTTCTCGGTCCGCCGCGAGCCGCGCGAGACCACAGTGGTCCTGGCCGAGGGCAAGGTCTCGGTCAGCAACCATGAAAGCGCCCAGACCCTGGCGGTCATGCATCCGGGCCAGACCATGGTGCTGGGCGACGGCCGGGCCGCCGCCCCGCGGGTGGCCGCCGATCACGATCGGCCCCTGGCCTGGCGGCGCGGGCAGGTGGTGCTGGACAATGTCGCCCTGGCCGATGCGGCCGCCGAGATGAACCACTACTCGACGCTGCAGGTGGTGGTCGCCGACGCCCGCCTGCGCGGCCTTCGGGTCAGCGGCACGTTCAACGCCGGCGACAGCGCCGCCTTTGTCGAGGCCGTGCAGTCCTACTTCCCCGTGCGGGTCGAGAAGACCGCCACCAGCGTCGAGCTGCACGCCGCGCGATAAATCGCCGGCGCTTCGAAAAAACTTTTGAGGAGGTCGCCGGCCAGCGCGTCGGAACGGTCAAGAGCAAGGTCGAAGGACCACTCGGGAGGATCGTTCTTGAAGCTGACACCGGTTACTTGCGCCGCGCTTTCCAGCGGCATTCTGCTGGCCCTGGCGAGCCCAGGCTTCGCCGCGCAAACCGCGCCCATCCCCGCCTTCGACGCCACGGTCCGCGACCGCATCCAGCCTCAGACCGAGCAACTGCTGATCAAGCTGGTCAAGGACGGTCGCAAGCTGGAGCTGGACGGCACCCCGGTGTTCAACGGCAGCGACAAGTTCCTGCCCGGCAAGATCGCCCTGGGCCTGGTGGACTATCTGATCGCCCTGCCGGCCGATGATCCGCGCCTGCCCAAGTACCTGGCCGACTTCCGCAAGATCGCCAAGCTGACCGCCGACGACGCCAACGACAGCTGGGGCGCCTACTACTACCTGTCGGCCCTCAACAAGCTGCGCGAGGCCGGCCGCCTGAAGGAGGCCGTCGATCCGCTGACCCTGGCCAAGCTGCGCGTGCGGCTGGACTGGCGGATGTTCGTCGACGTCGACACCTATGCGCTGATCGACCACCCCAACAACTACTACTGCGTGGCCTTCGCCATGGCCCGCCTGCGCGCGACCATGGGCTGGGACGACGGGGCGCCCGCCGAGAAACTCTACGCCAAGATTGCCGAGCACTACGACCTCTACTCCGGCCAGTACGGCTTCGCCGACGAGACCGATGGCGACGGCCGCTTCGACCGCTACAGCGTCCTTTTGGCCGGCGAGATCGCCCAGCGCTACATCGAGACGGGCGGCAAGCCGCCGGCCGAGACCCTGGCCTGGCTGCGCAAGTCGGCCGACGTCATGCTGATGCGCCTGGACGCGCAAGGACGCGGCTTCGAGTACGGCCGCAGCATCGGTCCCTACGGCGAGACGGCGATCATCGAGACCCTGACCGCCGCGGCGGTGCTGGACCTGCTGACGCCGCAGCAGAAGGATCTGGCCTATGCCTACTCGGCCCGCGCCGCCCAGCGCTATGTCGAGTTCAGGCAACACCCCAAGAGGGGTGGGGTGCACCTGTGGTCCGGCGGCCGCCGCACCGACGACTATCGCGGCAAGTTCCGGATCCTGGGCGAGAACCTCTCTCTGGCCCACCAATACGCCTACACCAGCGCCCACTGGGCGCGGATGGGCTATGCGGGCAAGGCACCGGCCGCCGACTGGGCCAAGGGCCTGTCGACCCTGCCGCGCCGCCAGGTCACCTGGTTCGCCAAGGGGCAGTACGACCGCCTGCTGGTCAGCACCCGCGATGGCGAGCGGATGATCAGCCTGCCGCTGATCAACGGCGGCGCTAGCCAGCACATGCACAATCCGTACTTCCCGATCCCGTTCTCGCCGGGAATGCTGGAAGGCTCGCCCGACGGCGTCGCGCCGTTCCTGACCCCGCGCCTGACGCTGGACGACGGCGCGCAGCTGATGCCGCTGGCCTACATCAAGGACGCCAAGGTCGAGGCGAAGGGCGCGCGCACCACCGTCTCCTGGCGCCAGGACGAACTGGACCGGATGGGCGAGCGCGCGCCCGTCGCCGACGTCCGCGTTTCGGTCGCCACGACCTATGTCCTCGAGCCCGGCCGGATCACCCGCACCGACGTCTTCACCCCGGCCAAGGGTGTGACCGTCAAGGACGTCGAGCTGCAGCTGGGCTCGTTCTCCAGCGGCGCCAGCCAGGCCGGGATGACGACCACCTTCGCCGACGGGGCGCTGCGCCGCTTCACCGTCGAGGGGATCAAGGCCTGTCAGTCGGGCGCGCCCGGCGAGGACAAGGAATACCGCGCCGCGACCGGGGCCATGGCGACCAAGGTCGTCTGCCAAGGCGCGCCGGCCGCCGGTCCGTTCAAGATCACCTGGCGGATCGACTACCGCTGAGGCGGAAACCACCAACAAAAACAAAACGAAGAGGGGAAGAGCCTATGAAGTCCCAATTCTATCGCGGCCTGCTGCTGTCGGCGGCCATCATCCTGCCCGCCCACGCCTGGGCCCAGACCGCCGCGCCGCAGGAAGGCGCCGCTGTTGACGAGATCGTCGTCACCTCGGCCCGCGCCACCCAGCGCAGCTCGATCGAGACTAAGCGCACCGCCAGCGTCATTGTCGACGGCATCGTCAATGACGAGATCGGCGCTCTGCCCGACAACTCCGTCGCCGACACGCTGGAGCGCATCACCGGCGTCACCGCCGACCGCTTCAAGGGCAACGCCAACGAGCTGTCCGTCCGCGGCCTTGGCCCGACGCTCAGCTTCTCGACCTTCAACGGCCGCGAGGTCTCGACCGCTGGTCCCGACCGCTCGGTGGCCTTCCAGCAGTTCCCGTCCGAACTGGTCAATGGCGTGCTGGTCTACAAGAGCCAGCAGGCCGACTTCCTCGAAGGCGGCCTGGCCGGCGTCATCGAGCTGAAGTCGATCCGCCCGATCGATTACGGCAAGCGCCGCATCCAGATGGAAGTCCGCGGCGCCTACCTGCCCAAGGATGACGACATCCGCGGCCGCAACGGCCTGGGGTATCGCGGCAACATCTCCTACACCGACAGCTGGGACACCAAGCTGGGCGAGATGGGGGTGAGCCTGGGCTACCAGCGCCTGGATCAGGCCACGCCTGAGGACTACTACATCACCAACTCGGCCTTCGTGCCGTGCACCACCTACGCCGCGGCCCCGGGGACCTCGACGGCCAACTGCTCGAACGCGGCGACCGCGCCAGCGGGCGCGACCGTCGGCCCGCGCTATTTCGCGACCAGCGCCCGCACCTTCCAGGCCAAGATCACGGACGAAGTCCGCGAAGCGGTGATGGGCACCTTCCAGTGGAAGCCCACGCCCAACCTCGACATCAGCCTGGACGGCCAATACTCGACCCGCAACAGCGGCGAGCGCCGCAACCAGCTGGCCATCACCGAGGGCCTGCGCGGCATCCAGCCGCTGCTGGTCGGCGATGGCGGCGACTACAGCAACGGCGCCCTGATGCGCTACAGCGGCAACTCCAACCTCGAGATCCAGCTCGAGAACCGCCAGCGCAACGAGAAGTACATCGGCGGCGGCGGCGCGGTGACCTGGACGCCGACTGAGCGCCTGACGGTCAGCGGCGACCTGTCCTATTCGCAGTCGCACCGCACCGAGCTGCAGAAGGCCACCAACATGCGCTCGGCGACCCGCGTGGCCTATACGCTGGACGCCACCGGCGACGAGGTCCCGTCGGTGACCTTCAGCAATTTCGACATCAACGATCCGGCCAATTTCCTGCTGGCCACGCCGGCCAACAACAGCAACTACGCCCGCTATCGTCAGGTCACCGACCGCTTCGACAAGATCGGCGCGGTGCGGGCCGACGTGACCTACGAACTGCCTGAAGACGGTTTCTTCCAGAGCATCAAGTTCGGCGGTCGCCTGTCGGATCACCGCCGCACCCAGGACGCCAACAACAACGCCGACGTGAACCTGCCGGTCGCCTATGACGGCCGCACGCCGGCCCAACTGGTCGCCGCCGCCAACGCCAACTGCCGCACGCCGTTCGTCAACAGCAACTACATGGACGGCAAGGGCAATGTCCGCTCGTGGGCGCTGTTCGACAACGACTGCCTGTTCCGCACCTATACCGGCCGCGACAGCAACCCTCTGCCCGCCAACGCCCCCGGTCCGGAAGACTCCAACATCCGCGAGCGGATCAGCACCGCCTATGTGATGACCAACTTCCGCACCCAGCTGGGCGACACGCCGGTCTCGGGTAACGCCGGCGTCCGCTATGTGCGCACCCGCGTGCTGTCGAAGGGCTTCCGCGGCGAGGTCACCGTGACCCCGTCGACCGGCGGCTCGGCGGCGATCGTGATCCGCACCCCCGGCACCCCGCTGGAGGAGATCGAGGGCACGGGCGGCTACGAGTACTTCCTGCCCAGCGCCAATATCGCCTTCGACCTCAGCGACGTGATCAAGCTGCGTCTGGCCGCGTACAAGGGCCTGTCGCGCTCGGGCATCGAGGACTTCAACGTCGGCATCACCCCGGTCGCCGACGCCAACGGCACCACGGTCGAGTCCGTCCTGGTCAACAGCACCACCGGCAACCCGAACCTCAAGCCGATCCGTGGCTGGAATCTGGACGCCTCGCTGGAGTTCTACGTCAACCGCGACACCTCGTTCGCGATCGCCACCTACTACAAGTGGCTGAAGGGGGCGGCGTTCGACGCCCGCGAGCCGCTGCCGACCACGATCATCGCCAACGGCCAGCCGGTGACCTTCAACGCCATCGCCCCGGCCAACGACCCGAACACGCGCGAGCTGTACGGCATCGAGTTCAGCGGCAACCACGCGTTCAACTATCTGCCGGGCCTGCTGAGCGGGTTCGGGGTGTCGGGCAGCCTGGCGATCACCGAGGCCGACTTCGAGTTCGCCGATCCCTCGACGGTCGGTCCCTACGTCGATCCGGCCAACCTGATCGGCCTGTCGAAGTACACGGGCAACGGCTCGGTCTACTGGGAGAACGACAAGCTCTCGCTGCGGGCCTCGTACCGCTACCGCTCGAACTACTTCAAGCCCAACAGCGGCTCGAACCGCAGCGTCAAGGGCTCGGGCTTCCTGAACCTGTCGGCGACCTATGATCTGACCAAGCAGGTCCAGCTGAAGCTGCAGGCGCTGAACGTGACCAACACGCGGGACATCATGTTCAAGCCGGGCGAGGACTCGATCACCGAGGTCAGCGACAACGGCGCCCAGGTCTATTTCGGCGTCCGCCTGCGGTTCTAACCCCTCATCGGCGCGGTTCTATCCTTCGTTCCCACCGCGCCGACACTGTCCCGCCGTTCTGGCGGTCCGTTGCCAAGACAGATGCGCCGCCCCTCCCGGCGGCGCGTCTGATCACGGATGTTCCCGCCAAGGGCGGGGCGCGGGATTTCTTTCTTCGTCCGCGTAGGAGCGTTTCATGAACCGACGCGACTTCTGTCTGGGGACGGCCATGGTCGTCGGGGCCTTCGGGACCTCGGCGCAGGCCCTGGACCTCGCCACGATCGATCGCGGCCGGATCCTGAAAGCCGCCGATCGCTATCTGGCCGAGCGTCCTGTGACGATCACCGCCTTCAAGGCGGCGCGCAGTCCCGCCGGTCCGCACGACTACTATTCCGAGGCCGACTACTGGTGGCCCAATCCCGCCAATCCGGCGGGGCACTACATCCGCAAGGACGGCTTTTCCAATCCCGACAAGTTCACGGCCCATCGCGACGCGGTGATCCGACTTGGCGTCCAGCTGCCGGCCCTGGCGGCGGCCTTCAAGATCACGGGGCAGGCTCGGTACGCCAAGCATGCCGAGCGGCATCTTCAGGGCTGGTTCGTCTCGCCCGAGACGCGGATGAGCCCGCATCTGGAGCACGCCCAGGCGATCATTGGGGTCAATACCGGCCGCGGCATCGGCGTCATCGACACCCTGCATCTGGTCGAGGTGGCGCGGGCGGTCTCGGTGCTGAGGGCCGGGCGTCCGAAGGCGGCGGTCTACGCGCCGACGATCGCCTGGTTCGACGCCTACCTGACCTGGATGACCACCTCGGCCAATGGGATCGACGAGCGAAACCAGAAGAACAACCACGGCACATGCTGGGCCCTGCAGGCCGCCGAGTTCGCGCGGCTCACCGGGCGTCGATCCGAACTGGACGTGGCGCGGGCGCGGATCAAGACGCTGATCCCCGGCCAGATCGCCGCCGACGGATCCCAGCCGCTGGAGCTGGCCCGCACCAAGCCTTACGGCTACTGCCTGTTCAATCTCGACGTCCTGGCCGCTTGCGCTCACGTGCTGTCGACGCCGGCCGACAATCTCTGGACCTTCAAGGGCGCGTCGGGCGGATCGATCGCCGATGCTCTGGCCTATATGGCGCCGTTCATCGCCGACAAGGCGACCTGGCCCAAGGCGCCTGATGTCGAGGCCTGGGACGGCTGGCCCGTCCGCCAGCCCAGCCTGCTGTTTGGCGGCCTGGCCTTGGGACGAGGGGACTATCTGGACCTGTGGAAACGGCTGGACCCCGACCCCATCGACGCAGAGATTGTCCGCAACTATCCCCTTCGCCAGCCGGTGCTCTGGATCGATGCTTAAACTCGCGGTGCTGTTGCTGTCCGTCGCTGGCATAGCCCAGGCCGCCGAGGTTCGGCGCGAGCCGTTCGGCCAGACGAAGGCCGGCGCCGCCATCGTCAGGACGGTGCTGCGCAACGACCGGGGCATGACCGTCGCGGCCATCGACTTCGGCGCGACGGTCACCGCGATCGAGACGCCCGACCGCCAGGGCAAGTTCGCCAACATCGTGCTGAACCGTCCCGACATCGCCGCCTACGAGACCAACCAGCGCCGCTACGGTGCGGTGGTCGGGCGCTATGCCGGCCGCATCACCGACGCTCGCTTCACGCTGGATGGGGTAACCCATCATCTTGAAGCCGGCCGCAACACCATGACCCTTCACGGCGGTTCGAACGGCTACGACAAGCGGGTCTGGTCCAGCAGCACGATCTCGGATCGTCGCTCGGTCGGCGTCCGCTATCGCCTGCTCAGCCCCGCCGGCGACCAGGGCTTTCCGGGCGCGGTGGACCTGAGCGTCACCTATCGCCTGATGCGCAAGACCAATGACCTGAGCATCGAGTACGAAGCCCGCACCGACGCGCCGACGGTGATCAATCCCACCAACCACGCCTTCTTCAACCTGGCGGGCGCCGGGCAGGGGACGGTGCTGGACCATCGCGTCCGGATCGACGCGGCGCGCTATGCCGAGGTCGACGCCCGAAAGGCCCCCACGGGGGGGCTGCCCTCGGTCGCCGGCACGGTGCTGGACTTTCGTGCGCCCCGCCGGGTGGGCGACGTGCTGAAGCTGGACGACCCGTTGCTGGCTTCCTCGAACGGCTTCGACCACAGCCTGGTCCTGGCCGACGCCGCCGCGCCCCAACCCAGGCTGGCCGGCTGGATCGAGGATCCGGCCAGCGGTCGGCGCATGACGATCCTGACCACCGAGCCCTCGGTGCAGTTCAACACCGGCAACGGTTTCGACGGCGGCGAGGTCGGCTCGGAGGGCGTGGCCTATCCCCGCTACGCAGGCCTGGCGTTCGAGACCCAGCACCTGCCCGACAGTCCCAACCAGCCGGGTTTCCCGACGACGGTCCTGCGGCCGGACAAGCCCTTCCGCTCGGTCACGATCCTGCGCTTCACGCGCTGAATTGGGCGAACGACACTTTATTGAGACACGGGCGTCACAAAGCGACGCCATGGGGCGGGCTCCTTATCGCCTGCGCCGAGTCTGTCATCCCTTCGTCCGACGCCATCGCCCTCTGGGTCGCCCGCGAGATCCTGCCGCACGAGGCCGAGGTCCGAGGCTGGCTGCGCCGGACCCTGCGGCGGGTCGACCCCGACGACGTGATCCAGGAGACCTATTGCCGGATCGCCGCGACGGCCGATCCGACCGGGGTGACCAACGGCCGCGCCTATTTCTTCGCGGCCGCCCGTAACGTCGCCATCGACCAGATGCGGCGAAATCGCGTCGTCGGCCTGGACGATGTGGCGGAAATCGCCGTCACACGCGTCATAGACGAGGCCCCGTCGCCTGAGCGATTAGTCGCCGGTCGCCTGGAACTGCGTCGCGTCGCCGATCTGATCGAAAGCCTGCCCGAGAAATGCCGAACCATCTTCACCCTGCGCAAAGTGCACGGCCTGCCCCAGCGGGAGATCGCGCGCCGGCTGGGGGTGAGCGAGAACGTGGTCGAGAAGCAGGCCGCGCGCGGCTTGCGGCTGGTGCTGTCAGGCATGGCGCAGGAGCCCGTGGGCGGGCAGCCGCGCGAGGTTTCCGCCGATGACCGCGCCCTCGGAAAATCCGATCGACGTCGAGGCAGCTGACTGGGTCGCTCGCCGCGACCGCGGGTTCAGCGACGCCGAGGTCAAGGCGCTGGAGGCCTGGCTGGCCGCCGACGATCGCCACCGCGGCGCCTTCGTCCGCGCTCCCGCTGCCCGGCTGCTGCCGGATCGTAGGCGGGCCCCGGCCCTCACCCTGCTTGTCGGCTGTTGGGCGGTAGTCGGGCCCTGGCCGACGCGCCGCCGGTCGTTCAGCGCAAGACCCTCTCGCGCCGCACCCTGGCCTTTGGCGGCGGGGCGATCGCGGCCGGTGTGGCGGCGGCGGCCGTGCTGCCGCGCCTGCTGGGCGCCGAGCGCTTCGCCACCCAGATCGGCGAGGCGCGCAGCGTGCCGCTGGCCGACGGCTCCAGCGTCGACCTGAACACCGCCAGCCGCATCGCCGTGACCTATGGCGCGGACCGGCGCGACGTGGCGCTGGAAACTGGCGAGGCCTGGTTCGACGTCGCCAAGGACAGGCATCGACCGTTTGTGGTCAGCGCCGGTCCGGCCCGGGTGCGGGCGGTGGGCACGGCCTTCACCGTGCGCCGGCTGGGCGACGACGTGCGGGTGACCGTCACCGAAGGCGTGGTCGAGCTCTGGCGCGAGGATGCGCCCGAGCGCGCGCCGGTTCGCGTCGCCGCCGGTGGACAGGCGCTGCTGACTCCAGCCCGAGCCGTGCTCTCGACTCTGGCGCCCGACACGCTGGACGGCGGCTTGGCTTGGCGGACCGGCCGGGTGGTGCTGCGCGACGTTCCGGTGGAAGAGGCCGTCGCCGAGATCAATCGCTACAACGAACGCCCGATCGAGATCGCGCCCGACGCCCGCGGCGGCCGCATCGCCGGGTTCTTCCGGCCCGGCGACCCGGAAGGCTTCGCCGGCGCGTCCGCCATCCCCCTGCACCTGAGCATGGACGCCGACGCCAAGCGCATCCGCCTGCACCGGTAGAACGGCGCTCTTTCTTCCCAATAAAGTGTCATAAAATTCTCCGCATCGAAACCGGCGGAAAGTTATGGGTCGCTGCGTCTCCCCTCCGAACCAGGCGTTCAGGGGATTGATTAAATGTTCGGCACTGTCTCTTCGAAACAACTTCTGATGGCGGCCGTATCGGTCGCCTCCGTTTGTGTGGCTCTTCCTGCCAGCGCGCAGGTTCGCACCTTCGATATTCAAGCTCAGGCCGCCACGACCGGCGTGCCGCAGCTGGCCCTGCAGTCGGGCCTGCAGATCATCGCCCCGCAAGCCGACCTGGCCGGCCGCCGCATCGCCGCGGTGAAGGGCCAGATGGACGCCCTGGACGCCGTCCGCCAGGCCCTGGCCGGTTCGGGCCTGGTGATCGCCTCGCGCGACGGCGCCGTTCTGGTGCTGCGCGCCGCCGTCATCCCAGCCGCCGCGCCGGTCGAGCAGGTTGATGAGGTCATCGTCACCGCCTCGCCGATCGTGCAGAGCCTGACGCGCTCGCTGGACATCCAGCGCCGCGCCGACAACGTCAAGAGCGCCATCGCCGCCGACGCCATCGGTCGCTTCCCCGACCAGACGGCCGCCGCCGCCTTGGCCCGCCTGCCGGGCGTGGCCGTCCAGCGCGACCAGGGCCAGGAGCGCTATGTCCAGGTGCGCGGCGCGCCGACCCGCTGGACCTCGGTGGCCTTCAACGGCATGCCGATCCTGGGCGCGGAAGACCGGGTCTTTCGCTTCGACGCCGTTCCCTCGCCGCTGATCGACCAGGTCGAGCTGAACAAGACCCTGACCCCGGCCATGTCGGCCGAGGCCCTGGCCGGCCAGGTCGACATCCGCACCTACAGCCCGCTGGCCCATCCCGGCTTCCACCTGCAGGCCTCGGCCGGCGCCGGCTTCGTCGACCTGGGCGATGGTCCCCAGCGCCAGTATTCGGGCCGCGTCTCGTGGGCCAACGACCGCCTGGGCGTGGTGCTGGCGGGCTCGCACTTCCTGTTCGAGCAGCAGACGGACAACACCGAGCCGCGCTTCGACGCCGGCGGCATGAGCCAGGTGCGGGCGGCCAAGTACGTGATCGGCCGCGAGACCAATTCGCTGTCGGGCGCGATCGAGTACCAGATCGCCGACGGCCACAAGCTGACGTTCAACAGCCTCTATTCGGAATTCATCGATGACGAGGAGCGCAACCAGTACACCTTCTACCTGAACGGCGGCGTCGGCGCGCGCTCGGCCACGGCCGGCCGGCTGACCGACGTCGAGGTGCGCGGCCTGTTCAACAAGGGCGGCCAGAAGACCTCGCTGACCTACAACGTCCTGCACGGCGAGCACGCGGTGCTGGGCGGCGACCTGACCTGGGATCTGGCGCGCAACGAGAGCGTGCTGGAGAGCGGCAGCCCGCTGATCGAGCAGCGCCAGAGCGCGGGCCTGCGCCCGTCGCTGAGCTTCACGACCGACGGTCGCGGCATGCCCAGCTTCACCCTCTACGACACCGCCCGCGCCGGCGGCGTGTCCAGCTTCGGCGCGCGTCGCACCGGCCTGGACCAGATGGCCTTCGACCAGGAGACCATCACGTGGTCGGGCTCGTCGCGCGAAACGACCGAGAACCTGGCCAAGATCGACTACGGCCGCGACTACAGCAGCTTCGGCGCGAGCAGCCGCCTGCAGGTGGGCCTGCAGTACAATGACCGCGAGTTCGTCGATGTCGGCAGCTATTCCAACGTCACGCCGGCCGGCGTCGCGGGCGGCGCGTTCAACGCCCGCGCCGTGGCCGCCGCCCTGGGCGTGGCCTGGACGCCGCTGCAGATGGTGACCAGCCGGGCCGTCGACGAGGACTTCGATCGCGGCTTCACGTTCAACTATATCGACAACGCCGGCATGCGCGCCCAGGCCGAGGCGCTGTTCGACGCGGCCCGGGCGGCCAACGCCCGCGGCGGCGCCTACGCCGTGCCGCAGCTGATCGCCACCAACACCTCGCGCATCAACGAGGAAATGCTGGCTGTCTACGCCCAGAACACCTGGCGCTGGAGCAACCAGACGGTGCTGGCCGGCGTCCGCGTCGAACGCGCCAAGTTGGGCGCCGAGGGCTTCGCCACCGTCGGCGGCGTGCCCCAGCCCCTGTCCCTGGAGAACACCACCACCAAGGTGTTCCCCAGCATCCACTGGAACATGGACGTGCGTGACGACCTGAAGGTGCGCGCGGCCCTGGTCAGCGGCTCCTCGCGTCCAAGCTTCGGCGCGCTGAGCTCGAACGTCTCGATCAACGACGCCAACGCCACGGTGTCCGGCGGCAATCCCGAGCTGAAGCCCGAGACCGCCTGGGGGATCGACAGCTCGATCGAGTGGTACTTCGCGCCCGCCTCGATCCTGTCGGCCAACGTCTTCTATCGCAACGTCCAGGACGTCCTGTTCGGCAGCACGACCAAGGTCGGCGACGCCCGCCTCAACAGCGGCGGCTTCGATCGTGCGGGCTACGACTACTCGACCACGGTCAATGGCGAAGACGGCAAGCTGTACGGCCTGGAGCTGACCTATTCGCAGCCGTTCCGCTTCCTGCCGGGCGCGCTGTCGGGCTTCGGCGTCGACTCCAGCCTGACCTTCCTGGACGGCGAGTTCACCACCCCGGCCGGCCGCAAGGTGGGCTTCCCGGGCACGTCCAAGCGGATCGCCTCGGTCACCGCCTTCTATGAAAAGTACGGCCTGTCGGCGCGCCTCAGCTATCAGCGCCGCAGCCCGTGGCTGGACGAGGTGGGCGCCACGGCGGCCTCGGACTTCTGGTGGGAGACCACCGAGCGCGTCGACTTCTCGGCCCGCTACCAGATCAACCCGAACTTCTCGGTGTTCTTGGACGGCAACAACCTGACCGACGAGGAAGGCTTCCGCTGGCAGGGCGACCGCTCGCGTCCTTACGAGCAGGAAGGCTACGGCCGCCGCTTCCTGGCCGGCGTGCGCATCAACTTCTGAAGACCCCCAGACGCGCCGGCCTGGCTGGCGCGTCCCCTTCGCGGCTCCGCCTTACCCGGGCGGGGCCGCGCCTTTGTTTGCGGAGCGCCCCATGCGGTTCTGTCTAGCGGTGATCGTCCTGGCCCTGGCGGCGACGCCGGTCCTGGCCCAGCCCTCGCGCTTCGCCGCCACGCGCGAAGCCGACCGCATCGTGCTGACCCCGGGCGCTGATCCCTCGACGACGATGGCGCTGGCCTGGCGCACCGGGCCGGGCATGACGGCGTCCGAGGCGCAGCTGGCGCCGGCTCTGGACGGCGCGGCGCTGGAGGCCAAGGCTCGCGCGGTGACGGGGCAAAGCATCCGGATCGACAACGAGAACGGCGCGGCGCTCTACCACCAGGCCCGCTTCGAGAACCTCGCGCCCGACAGCCCCTATGCCTATCGCGTGCGCGGCGAGGCTGGCTGGAGTCCGTGGCTGCAGTTCCGCACCGCCAAGGCGGGCTTCGCCCCGTTCAGCTTCATCTACCTGGGCGACACCCAGAACGACATCCTCAGCGGCGGGGCGCGGACCATCCGCCAGGCCTTCCACGCGGTGGCCCAGCCGGCCCTGATGCTGCACGCCGGCGACCTCGTCGCCCAGGGCAAGGTCAAGGTCCATGACGACGAGTGGGGCGAGTGGACCGAGGCCGGCGGCTACAACTTTGCCATGGTCCCGCAACTGCCCGCGCCGGGGAACCACGAATATGTCTCGACGCCCGATGGCCAGGCGCTCGGTCCGCACTGGAACGCCCAGTTCGCCCTGCCGACCAACGGCGCCGAAGGGGTCAAGGCCACGACCTATTTCGTCGATCACCAGGGCGTGCGCTTCGTCATTCTGGACGGCACGGCGGCCCTGGAGCTGAGCGCGCTCGAGACCCAGACCCGCTGGCTGGACAAGGTTCTGGCGGGCAATCCGGGGCGCTGGTCGATCGTGGTCTTCCACCAGCCGATCTTCACCTGCGGCCGGCCCAATGACACCGAGACGCTGAAGGCGGCCTGGACGCCGATCTTCGAGACGCGCCGCGTCGATCTGGTGCTGCAAGGCCACGACCACTGCTACAGCCGGCTGTCGGATCCGAATGGCGCGGCGGCCGGCAAGGCCGGGCGGCAGGCGGGCAAGGGGCAGGGGCCGGTCTATGTGGTCTCGGTCGCCGGGCCCAAGAGCTATCGCCTGAACGACCGCGCCAGCTGGCAGCCCGACCGCGTGGCCGAGGACACCCAGCTCTATCAGGTGATCCGCGTCGAGGTCGACCGGCTGGACTTCAAGGCCTATACCGCCGCCGGCCGGCTCTATGACGCCTTCGCCCTGGAGCGGGGCGCGGACGGGACCAAGCGGATGGCCGAAGGCGCCGAGCTGCCGAACGTGCGTCGCTGCGTTGGCGAGGCAGGCCCCGACGCCACGCCCTGCGCCGGCCGCGACGTCAGCGGCGCGCGCTAGCGTAGGCCTGCGTACCCAAGGTGATGACTGTGTCGCTGGGCAGCACCGTGTCGGTGGCCAGGTCCTGCGCCGTCTCCAGCTCGGCGTATAGCGGGGCGAAGTCGGTCTCGAGCGTCTGGCGCAGAAGGTCCTCGTAACTGTCGATGACGAAGTAGGTCTGCTGGTAGTCGTCGATGCGATAGTTCGTGCGCATCACCCGCTTGAGGTCGAAGCCGATGCGGTTGGGCGAGGGATCGTCCAGGGCGAAGATCGACTCGCCATAGCTGGAGACGATGCCGGCGCCGTACAGGTGAAGGTCACCGTCCTCGCGGATCAGGCCGAACTCGACCGTGTACCAGTACAGCCGCGCCAGCTTGTGCAGCGCGCCGTACTTCAGCGAGCGCAGGCCGCCCTGGCCATAGGCCTGCATGTAGTCGGCGAACACCGGATTGGCCAGCAGCGGCACGTGGCCGAAGACGTCGTGGAAGATATCCGGCTCCTGCAGATAGTCGATCTGGTCGGGCGTGCGGATGAAGTTGCCGGCCACGAACCGGCGATTGGCCAGGTGGTCGAAGAAGACGTCGTCGGGCACCAGGCCCGGCACCGCCACCACGCTCCAGCCGGTCAGCTTCTGCAGCCGTTCGGACAGTTCCTCGAAGTCCGGGATGCCCGGCTTGGAGAGGCGCAGCACGTCGAGGCCAGCCAGGAAGTTCGGGCTGACCCGGCCGCGCAGCATGCTGGCCTGGCGGGCGAACAGGTGGTCCCACATCGCGTGCTCGTCGGCGGTATAGGCCGACCAGTTCTGGGCGATGGTCCAGTCGGAAGCGGCGTGGGACGGTGGGGCGGAAGCGGAAGAAGCCATGGCGAAACGCTCGCACGGATCGCCGGAGATCGCGTTTCAGAATTGACGCCGATCAACCCTCATATGAAATGCAATTCCGGTTATGAGGTAAAAAGTGAAACAGGACCGCGATCTTGATCAGGTGGACCGCCGGATCCTCACGCTGCTGCAGGAGGACGCCAATCTCAGCCATGCCGAATTGGCCGAGCGGGTGGGGGCGTCCAGCGCCTCGTGCTGGCGGCGGATCAAGGCGCTGGAGGCGGCGGGCTATCTGCTGGGCGCGGTCCGGCTGGTGAACCCGGCCATGGTCGGGCGCGACGTCAACGTCCTGTGCAGTGTGCGCATGCGCAGCCACACCCAGGACGCCCGCGACGCCTTCGAGGCGTTTGTCCGCGGACAGCCCGAGGTGGTGGCGTGCTTTTCGATGTCAGGCGAGTGGGACTATCTGCTCAGGATCGTGGTCGCCGACGTCGCCGACTACAACAACTACCTGATGCGCCAGTTGCTGGGTCATCCCACCGTGGCCGGGGCCTCGTCACACTTCGCCCTGGCCTTGGTCAAGCACACCACGGCCCTGCCGGTCTGAATGCCGCGTTCAGAACTCCTTGATCAGGCGCAGGCCCACCCGCGGGCGCCAGGGCTCGCCGCGGGTCTTCACCGCGCCCAGGCCGGCCTGGACATTGACGCCCGGACCCAGGCGCTGATGGATCTGCGGCATCAGCAGGGTGGTGCGGTCCGAGCCGGTGCGCAGATTATACTCCAGGCCCAGGGTCGTGGCCTCGGAAGCCTCGAAGAAGGTCGTGTGGTTGAAGATGAAGGCCCCGGGCGACTTCAGGGTGACGTCGCCGACGCCAACCATGCTCATGGTGCTGAAGCGCTGGCCGAAGCGATGGCCGACCAGATAGAGGGCGGTGTTCTCCCAGCGGCCGGAATGGCGGTTGTACAGACCCAGGTACTGGACGCCATGGACGCCCCGGCCATTGTTGAAGCTGCCGAAGGTCCCCTGCAGGCCCATCTTGTAGTCGGTGACCTTCCGGCCCTCCATCGGCAGCTCGAACTCGATGGCCATGCCGTCGGCGAAGGCGATCTCGATCTCCGGCGCCCATTCGACGGTGCGATGACCGCCCGACAGGTTCTGCTGGGCCAGGGCGTTGACCTCCAGTTCGCCGCGGCGCGCGCCCAGCGGGCGGACCATGTCGAACACCATCGGCTCGGGGATGTGGGGAACGCCCTCGGCCTGGGCGGCCAGCGGCGCCAGGGCAGCGAGAAGGGCGAGGAGGGCTTTGCGCATTCAAGACGTCCGGTCTTCGCCCGGCGCGTCAGGTCGCGCCGGGTCGGTCTGCGCCCGGCAAGACCGCGTCCCGGATTACGGCGTCCTTACAGGGAGGCGGGCGCGTGCGGCTGCTGATCGTCGAGGACCATGACGAGCTGGCCGAGCTGATCGTCGGCCGGCTGGACGATGCGGGCTTTCCCAGCGATCGGGTGGCCGGGGCCGGAGACGCGCGGCTGTCGCTGGAGGCCGGCGACTATGCCGGCGTGCTGCTGGATCTTGGGTTGCCTGACGGCGACGGCCTGGAGCTGCTGGACTGGATCCGTCGGCGTGACGCCGGCCTGCCGGTGCTGATCCTGACCGCGCGCTCGTCGATCGGCGACCGGGTGGCGGGCCTGAACGCCGGGGCGGTCGACTATCTGGCCAAGCCGTTCGCGACCGACGAGCTGTTCGCGCGGGTCAAGGCGCTGATGCGGCGGGCCAGCACCAACGCCGGCGCGGCCCTGGCTTGTGGCCGGCTGACCTATGACCCGACCGGCCGTGTGGCGCGCATCGGAGAGGAGGCGCTGATCCTGTCGCGGCGCGAGATCCAGCTCTTGGAGCTGCTGCTGCGCCATCGCGACAAGGCCGTGCGCAAGACCCAGATCGAGACCCTGTTCTTTGGCCTGGGCGAGGAGTTCTCATCCAACGCCGTAGAGGTCGGCGTCCATCGCCTGCGCCGCCGTCTGGAGCAGCTGGCGGCGGGGGTCGAGATCGTCACCCTGCGCGGCGTCGGCTACCTGCTGCGCGAGGCGGCCGCATGATCCGCGCGCGCTCGATCCTTTCGAGGGTGCTGCTGCTGCACGCGCTGGCGACGCTGGTCACGGCCCTGGTCGTGGCCGCCGGCGTGTGGCTGCTGCTGGAAACCACCAGCGAGCGGCTGCAGCGCCAGACCCTGTCGGCCTATGCCGAGACGCTGCAGGGCGGGCTGCGCGAAGAGCCCGGCGGCTGGACGGTGACCAAGGCCGCCCATCCGGCGCTGCACGGCGGCGGCGACAGCTTCACCTTCGGCCTGTTGCAGGGCGAGCGGCTGATCCCGATCGGCGACCTGGCCGCCCTGCCGCCGCTGCGCCGCGTGCCGGCGGACGGCGCGCCGGCCTTCTTCGAGCGCGTGCAGGGCTCGCGGCTCTATTCCGGGCTCAGCGTGCCGGTGATGGGGCGCGAGGATCTGCGGATCGTGGTGATCCAGAACCTGGACCACCCCGACGTCATCTTCGACGACGTGGTCGCCCAGGTGCTGATCATCGGTGCGGGCCTGATCCTGGTCCTGCTGACGCTGCAGCTGGCGATCGATATCTGGATCGTGCGCCGCACCCTGGCGCCGGTGCGCAAGGTCTCCGACGCGGTGGCCGCCATCCATCCGACGGCGCTGGACGGCCGGGCCGATGTCAGCCAGCTGCCGGCCGAGGTGCTGCCGCTGGGCCAGGCGTTCAACAGCGCGCTGGACCGCGTGACCGAGGCCTATCGGATCGAGCGGGACTTCGCCGCCGACGCCGCTCACGAGCTGCGCACGCCGCTGTCGGTGCTGCAGTTGCGGGCCGAGGAGGCGAGCGACCCTGTGCTACGGACGCGGCTGCTGACCCAGATCGGCCATGTCCGGACCATCGTCGAGCGCCTGCTGCTGATCGCCGAGCTGGACGCGCATGCGCCCGACCCCGCCGCCCGGGTCGACCTGCGCCAGGTCGCCGAGGAGCAGGTCGCGGCGATCGCGGCCCTGGCGCTGGCGAAGGGGCAGGGGATCGCTGTCACCGGCCTGGACCGCGCGATCGCGGCCGGCGAAGCCGAGCGGGTCGGGCGCGCCCTGGCCGCGCTGCTGGAGAACGCGGTGCGGCACACGCCGGCCGGCACGTCGATCGAGGTTCAGGTCGAGGCCGAAGCGATCCATGTGCGCGACGATGGTCCGGGCGTCGGCGCGGCCGAGGAGCGCGAACTCTTCCGCCGCTTCTGGCGCCGCGACCGCCGCAACGGCGACGGCTCGGGGCTGGGTCTGTCGATCGCCGACCGCATCATGCGCCAGCTGGGCGGCGAGATCCGGGTTCGTCGCGAAGCGCCCGGCGTCACCTTCTCGCTGATCTTTCCGCCAGCCTAGAGCGTCTCGCTGGGCGGCTTGGAGTCGGTGATCAGGGTGACGACCAGACCGGGACCGTCGGTGCGCTCGTCCAGGGTCACGGTCCCGCCCAGGATGGCGACCGCGCGGGTGACGATGGCCAGGCCCAGGCCGCTGCGGCCGGTCTGCGAACCCAGGGTCTGGTACGGCTCCAGCGCCCGCACGCGCTGGGCCATTGGAATGCCGGGGCCACGGTCCAGCACGTCGATGGCCAGGCGGCGGCCGACCACGCGGGTGGCGATCCGCAGCTCGCCGCCGGTCGCGGCGTGGCGGATGGCGTTCTCGACCAGGTTGCTCAGCGCCAGGTGCAGCACCTCGCCGTCGGTGATCAGCCAGCGGGCGTTGGCGCCGACGTCCAGGGCGATCTCGACCCCGGCCTGCGAGGCGGCGACCGCGTGCTCGCCGACGACCCGACCGATCAGGTCCGTGAGGTCGACGCGGGCGTAGCGCAGCGAGGTGGCCTGCAGGCGCGACAGGCGCAGCATCTGCTCCACCGAGGACGTGGCGCGATCGATGCTCAGCAGCAGGTCGTCGCACTCGCCCCGCAGGTCCTCCGGCGCGCCCTTGCGCAGCAGCTGGGCCTGGACGCGCAGGGTGGCCAGGGGCGTGCGCAGCTGGTGGGCGGCCATGGCGGTGAACATCTGCTCGTGCTCGAACGCGGCCTTCACCCGCTCGAACAGGCGGTTCAGCGCGCCGATCAGGCCATGCAGCTCGCGCGCCCACGGCGTCGGCGACAGCGGCTCCAGGTCCTGGGCGCTGCGGCGCGACACCACCGAACTGAGCCCGCCCAGATCCCGCAGGCCGTGCTTGAGCGCCAGCCACAGGCAGACCCAGGCCCCGACCAGCAGGCCGAGCAGCGGCAGGGTCAGGTGGGACAGGATCTGGCGGATGACGGCGGTCCGCACCGACATCGGCTCGGCAACGACGATGCTGAGGCCGTGCTCGGGCGCGGCGCGGGTGAAGCTGCGCCAGCGCGCGCCGGCGACGCGGAAGTCGTGATAGCCGGCGTCGTGGGCCAGCGCCGAGTCGGCGATCGGACGCGCCGACTTGAAGGCCACTGTCCCGTTGCGAAGGATCGCGAACTCGCGCCAGTCCGAGGCGGTCTTGAAGGCCTCGACGTCCTCACGGCTCAGCAGGGCGGCGGTGCGGCGCCGATGGGCCTGGCTGTCGATCTCCTCGTGCATCAGCACGACCAGGGTCTTGGCGGCGATGGCCAGGTCGCGGTCGGCGACGGCCTCGACCTGCTTCTGGATCACCGCCACGGTCAGCACGACCATCGACAGGCCCGCCAGGCCCAGCAGGGCAGACAACTGCGCTAGCAGCTTGAAGGACAGGGAGCGCGCCTTGCTCATCGCGGGGTCATGTAGCCCAGGCCGCGGGCGGTGATCACGAAGTCGGCCCCCAGCTTGCGGCGGATCGACGAGACGGTCACCTCGATGGCGTTGGCGCTGACCACGGAGTCGTCGGCATGCAGGGCCGCGTCGATCTCCTCCTTGCTGACGAAGCCGCCGGCCCGTCGCATCAGCAGGGCGGCCAGCTTGAACTCCTTGGCGGTCAGGGCCACCGGCTGGTCGTCCTTGAAGGCCACACGGCCGGCCAGGTCCAGGCTGACGTTGCGGGCCGTCAGGTGCTGGTCGGCCCGGCCCTCGGTGCGGCGCAGCTGGGCCCGCACGCGAGCCAGCAGTTCGTCGATGTCGACCGGCTTCACCAGATAGTCGTCGGCCCCCATGTCCAGGCCGGCGATGCGCTGGGCCACGCGGTCTTGGGCGGTGACGATGATCACGGGCAGGGCGCGCGAGCGGTTGCGGATGTCGCGCAGCACCTCCAGCCCCGAGCCGTCCGGCAGCCCCAGGTCCAGCAGCACCACCCCATAGGCGTGCACCCGCGCCATGGCCGAGGCGTCCTCGGCGGTGGCGGCCAGGTCGACGGCGTAGCGGTCGGCCTCGAGGGCCCGCCGCATGGCCGGCCCCAGGTGCGGATCGTCTTCGACAAGCAGCAGGCGCATGCGAACGCTCTAGCGCGAAATCACGACGGCTGTCTCAGCTTCGACTCAGGTTCGCTCCGTAGACGTGCGCCCCATGAGCGCGCTTGTTCTTCTCGCGACCGACAGTTCCGCCGCCGACGCCCTGGACGAGGTCTTCCGCCGCGAAGGCTTCCGTACGGCCCTTGCGGCCGACGGCGCCCAGGCGCTGGACCTGGACGAGGCCTTGCGCCCCGACCTGATCGTGCTCGACTCGCCGCTGGCCGGGCAGGAGGCCTGGCAGGTGCTGGGCGCTCTGCGCCGGCGCGGCGACACCCCGATCATCATGGTGCTGGACGGCGCGCGGTCGGGCGACAATCTGCAAGCCCTGCGCATCGGGGCCGACGACTGCGTGGTGGGGCCGACCTCGCCGGCCGAGCTGACCGCCCGCGCCCAGTCGATCCTGCGCCGCTGCAAGGTCGGGCTGAGCTCGTCGTATCTCCGCGTGGGGCCGCTGGAGATCAATCCCGAGCACTACATCGTCACCCTGGACGCGCCGCGCGGCCGTCGACGCATCGACCTGACGGTGACCGAGTTCCATCTCCTGGTCCACATGGCCCGCCAGCCGCTGCACGTGTTCTCGATCGCCGACCTGGCCCCGCTGTGCGGCCTGCGCGGCGGCGCCAAGGACAGCACGGTGCTCAGCCACCTGGCCCATCTGCGCAAGAAGCTGGAGAACGCCGGCGCCCCCGGCGTGCTGGCCAATGTCCGCGCCCGCGGCTATCGGCTGGATCCGCAAGCGGCCTGAAGACGCCCTTAAGGGCTTCAAAGACATGATCTCGCCAGAATAGCTCGGCCATGGTCGAGTTAAATAATGTCGTAAGTGTATTTTGGAGAACGCTTGGAGTGGAAATGTATTCAAGCGCCAATTGCAGTGACGTCGATCTTCTCAAAACTGAAGTCTAACCTTCTTGCAATCGTGTCGGTTCTGGCATGAAGGCTCTCTAGCTGTCGTCCCCAACAAACAGGGGATAACAGATGAAGTTCCACTCCAATTTCCGCCGCAGCATCCTGGCCGGCGTGGCGCTGATCGCGCTGCCGGGCGCGGCCTATGCCGAGAACGAAGCCGATCTGGACACCAGCGTCGACGGCATCATCGTCACCGCCACCAAACGCGAGACCAAGCTGCGCGACACCCCGATCGCCATCGCCGTCGTCGACGCCGAGACGCTGAAGAACGGCCAGGTCCAGTCGCTGCTCGACATCGCCAGCAGCGTTCCCACCCTGCGCATGACCACCTTCGAGTCGCGCTCGACCGCCCTGACCGTCGGCATCCGCGGCATCGTGCCCAACGACGCCAACCAGCCCGCCCGCGAGCAGGGCGTCGGCATCTATCTGGACGGCGTGTACCTCGGCCGTCAGCAGGGCCTGAACGCCGGCATGCTGGACATCGAGCGCGTCGAAGTGCTGCGCGGTCCGCAAGGCACGCTGTTCGGCCGTAACACCGAAGGCGGCGCCGTCAGCCTGGTCACCCGCCGCCCGACCGGCGAGTACGGCCTGCGCGCCACCGCCGGCGTCAGCAACTTCAACGGCTACAACTTCGACGGCCACCTGGACCTGCCCGAAGTGGCCGGCGTCAGCATCAAGATCGACGGCGCCCTGCAGCGCCACGACGCCACCACCAAGAACCCGATGCAGGGCCAGCAAGGCTGGAACTACCTGAACCGCCGCGGCATCCGCGTGTCGGCCCTGTGGAAGCCGACCTCGAACGTCTCGGCCCTCTATGCCTATGACAGCGGTTACAGCGAAAGCACCCCGTTCCTGAGCCAGCTGGTCAGCTACAACCCGCTGAACCTGCCCGTCTCGACGGTGTTCCCGCGTCCCAGCGGCACGATCTCGCCGCTGCCCCCGGGCGTGGGTGTGCACACCAAGCGCCAGAAGGTCGCCGACGTCGGCGTGCCGCAGCAGAACAGCATCGACGAGATCTCGGGCCACTCGCTGCACATCAACTGGGAAGTGAACCCGAACCTGGATATCCGGTCGATCACCGCCTATCGCGACGTGTGGGTCGAGCAGTACGACAACGCTGGCGGCCCGAACCGTCCGCCGGTGTTCCAGCCCAACGCCCCGGAAGGCAATTCGGCGCGCAACTTCTCGCGCTACAGCCTGTCGGACATGGCCCAGTTCCAGCGCAGCCAGGAATTCCAGTTCGTCGGCTCGGCCCTGGAAGGCCGCTTCGACTACGTCGTGGGTCTCTACTACTTCTTCGAAAAGGCCTGGGAAGAGGCGGCCACGCCCAGCACCCTGACCTATGTCGGTTCGAACGGTAACTTCGTGGTTCGCGATCCGCGCACCGCCGGCATCACCCGCGGCTTCCGCGCCATCGACCGCGGCAGCGTCGCCGAGTCGGAAAGCAAGGGCATCTTCGTTCACACGGTCTACACGCCGCCCATCCTGAACGACCAGCTGAAGGTCACCCTGGGCGGCCGCCAGACCTGGGACAACAAGGAAGGCACGCTCTACAAGGTCAGCAACACGGCCCGCAACTTCGGCTTCAAGCTGAAGGAAGACCGCTTCGACCCGGTCGCGACCCTGGCCTACGACCTGACCCCCAGCGTCAATGTCTACGGCACCTACTCGACCGGCTACCGCGCCGGTGGCGCCAACTCGCGCTCGCTGTCCTACGCACCGTTCGCGTCGGAAGAGGTCAAGAGCTTCGAGCTGGGCATGAAGGCGTTCCTGTTCAACCGCGTGAACGTGAACCTGGCCGTGTTCGACATGGACCGCACGAACACCCAGATCGAATTCACGCTGGTCGCGCCGGACCCCATCACCGGCAACACCCGCAACACCGTGGAAACCGTCAACGCCCCCGGCACGACGGACATCCGCGGTCTGGAGTTCGACATGTCGGCGCGTCTGGCCGACGGTCTGAAGGCCAGCTTCGCCTACGCCTACACCGAGACCGACGTCCCGCCGGCCCGCAATCCCTTCCCGGCGTCGGTCAACTGCCCGACCTGCGGCACGGTGCAGCCGGTCTACATCATCTACACGCCCAAGCACGCGCTGAGCGGCTCGGTCGACTACACCTATCCGCTGGGCTTCGCAGACCTGCGGTTCCACTTGGACGCCAACTTCTCGACCGGCACGCAGAGCTTCGAGCAGTCGGACGAAAAGACCGACGACGCCTTCGTGGTCAACGGTCGCGCGTCGCTGGCCAACTGGCGGGTGGCCGACGGCCAGGACATCACCCTGTCGGTGTGGTCGCGTAACCTGCTGAACGCCGACTACATCTACCGCCGCTCGACCGAGACCCGCTCGGGCTCGAACGCGATCGGCGACTACGCCAACTTCAATGAGCCGCGCACCTTCGGCCTCGAAGTTAGCCTGAAGTACTAGGCCCGTGTCCGGACCGCATCGCTCTTCGGAGCGGTGCGGTCCTTGACCCCAGGTCCATCAAACTGTCGCATATCGGCCTTATGTGCGCGTCCTCACGTGGTTCCGACGCGATATCGCCGGAGCGTCCGATGAAGGTCCGCAGACAGCAGGGCGCATGAGCAAGGTGTCCGACGATCGCGCGCTCTGGCTGGGGCGGTTCATCCTGCCGCACGAGCCGGCCCTGCGCGCCTGGCTTTCGCGCCGGCGGATCGGCGACCTGGGCGTCGACGACATCATCCAGGAATCCTACGCCAAGCTGATCACGCTGCCGAGCGTGGACGGCATCCGCAATCCCAAGACCTATCTGTTCCAAGTCGCGCGCTCGGTGATCGCCACCAGCCTGCGCGGGCAGAAGGTGATCACCATCACCGTATCCGATCCCGAGGTCCTGGACCTGGCCGGCGAGGAGCCCTCGGCCGAAGTGCAGCTCTCGGACCGCCAGGAACTGCAGCGGCTGATCGAGGCGATCGCCGCCCTGCCGGAGCCGACCCGCACCATCTTCCGCCTGCGCCGGATCGAGCAATTGCCGCAGCGCGAGATCGCCGAGCGGCTGCGCATGCCCGAGAGCACGGTGGAAAAACACATCAGCCGGGCGTTGCTGCAGATATCGAATTTGTTTGGACGTGGAGGAAGACACAGGCTTCTTGCGTCTAGGACTGTGGCGGAGGTCGAACGGATCGAGAATGAAGCGGGATAAGGCGCAGCAGATTGACCAGGAGGCCGCCGACTGGGCCGCCAGGGTCGATCGCGGCCTGACCGCCGGCGAGCAAGCCGACCTCGACCGCTGGCTGGACGGCGACGTGCGCCGGGTCGGCGCCTATGGCCGCATGCGCGCCGTGGCGCTGCAGACCGAGCGGGTCGCGGCGCTGGGTCCGGTGCACAGCCCCAAGGATTTCACGGGCGCGGCGGCCAGCAAGCTCTCGCGCCGACGGCTTCTGGCTGGCGGCGGTGCGATCGCGGCGGGAACAGCGGGGCTGGGCCTGGCGGGCTGGTCGTGGCTGATGCGGGGCCGCTATCAGACCCGCAAGGGCGAGACGCGCCAGCTGGCCCTGCCGGACGGTTCGGTGGTGACGCTGAACACCGACTCCGACGTCTCGGTCCGCCTGAGCGAAAACCTGCGCGAAGTCCGCCTGTTGCGCGGCGAGGCGCTGTTCGACGTCGCCCCCGACAAGGCGCGGCCGTTCGTGGTGCTGGCCGGATCGACCCAGGCTCGGGTGCTGGGCACCAGCTTCCTGGTGCGAGCCCTGCCAGAAGAGCCGGTGCAGGTGCTGGTCCGCGAGGGCGTGGTCGAGGTCTCGCGCACGGATGACGCGCCGCAGCGTCCTTTGAGGCTGGTGGCCAACAGCCGCGCCGTCAGCCCGATCAAGCCGCTGGCCGCGGTCGATACGACGATCGCGCTCAGCACCGTTTCCGATGGTGTCGTCACCCGGGCCCTGGCCTGGCGCGATGGCCAGATCGACTTCGAGGGCGTGGCCCTGGATCGGGCGGCCAGCGAGTTCACGCGCTACAGCGACACCCGGATCGTCGTCGATCCCGACCTCGCCCGCGAGGAGATCGCCGGCCTCTACCAGACCAACGACCCGGTCGGTTTCGCCCGCGCCGTAGCCGCCTCGCTGCGCGCCGAGGCCCGGGTTTCGGATGGCGAAGTCCGCATCCAGAAGTAGTGTCATAAAAGTTTCGGATAAAAATCGACCAAACAACAGGAGGGAGCGCGCTCCGCATCGCGTCTAGCCCCGAAGCCCGAGGCATAGCGACGCCGAAGGTAAACAAGATGCGGGGTTTGACTTCATGAATAGAGTATTGGGCCTTGGCATGGCGTCCGCCGCCGTGCTCGCAGCCGCGGCCATGCCGTCGATCGCCAGCGCGCAGATGCGCCGCTTCAACGTTCCCTCAGGCGAGGCGGCCAAGACGATTCCGGAATTTGCGCGCCAGGCTGGCGTGCGCATCTCGGCCCCGGTCTCGGGCCTGGGCGGCAAGCGCACCGCCGCCATCGTCGGCGAGCAGGACGTCCGCGCCGCCCTCGCCAAGCTGATCGCCGGGCTGGGTCTGGAAGTGGCCAGCGACGACGGCGCCGGCATCGTGCTGCGCCGCGCCGCCGTCGCCCAGGACGCGGCGTTCGACGCGCCCCAGGCCGCGCCGGCCGAGGTCGAGGAACTGGTCATCTCCGGCACGCGCGCCTCGGTGCGCCGCGGCGTGGCGGTCAAGCGCGCCAGCGAGGCGATCATCGACACGGTCTCGGCCAGCGAGATCGGCCAGTTGCCCGATTTCAACGCCGGCGACGCGCTGAAGCGCATCCCGGGCGTCAACACGCTGCTCTATCAGGGCGAGCCGCGCTTTGTGATCACGCGCGGCTTCAACCAGACCTATAACGACGTGCTGATCGACGGCTTCAGCCTGGCCTCGACCGACATGAACATGGGCACCAGCTATTCGGGCGGCCGGCAGATCTCTATGGAGGTGCTGCCCTCGAACCTGGCCTCGCACATCGACGTCATCAAGTCGGCTTCGCCGGCCAACTCGGGCAATTTCGTCGGCGGCCTCGTCAATTTCTCGACGAACAGCGCCTTCGACTTCGGCGGCGACATGCTGGCCGGCTCGGTCAAGGGCGGCGTGGCGCCGGATAAGAAGGAGAACGGCGGCGACCACTTCGCCGGCCAGGCCACGGTCTCGGGCGCCAAGCGCTTCGGTCCCGACAACCAGTTCGGCCTGTACCTGTCATCGACCTACTGGCAGCGCTACATCAACGTGCCGCAATACGAGGCCGGCGGGCAGAACTGGTACACCGCTGCGGGCGTTCCCAGCGGGACCTACGGCGGCAACGGCCTGGCCGTGCCGCGCCAGCAGATGTTCTATAACTATCAGAACAAGCGCCGGCGAGCGAGCGTGCAGGGCCGCTTGGACTGGCATCCGACGACCGACTTCTCGGCCTATCTCAGCGCCTACCACTTCTACCAGTTCGAGGATTCAGACCGTAACGACCTGAATGCCCAGGTCACGGGCAATACGCGCGCGTCCAACCAGACGGCGACGAGCGGCACGCTGAGCAACCTCACCCAAAACGTTCAGTTCATCGATCACCGGTGGAACCGCCACGTGACGGGTCTCTACGGCCGGTTCGACAAGACCTTCAGCGAAAAGCTGGAGCTGGACGGCGGCTTCAGCTGGTCGACCAGCCGGGTGCGCAGCACCGAGGTCGTCGAATATTTCGAGCAGACCGGCCTGTCGTTCAACTACGACCTGAGCGGTCCGGTGCCGACCTTCACGCCGGTGAACCCGACCGTGGCCAACGACCTGTCGCGTTATGGCGCGGCCCTGCACCGCTATCGCTTTCAACGCCTGGCCGAGAACCGCTACGACGGCCAGCTCAACCTGAAATACAACAGCCAGACCGACGACCGCGGCTTCGGCGCGGCGGTGGGCGGCAGCCTGGTGGTCAACCGGCAGGACCAGAGGTTCAACCGCACTGGCTGGACCGGCATGGGCTACACCGCCGCCGACGTGGTGTCGGGCGAGACCCTGTGCGGCTACGGCTGTCACGCGCCGATCCCGCTGATCTCGCAGGACAAGGCCTATGCCGCCTGGCAGGCCAATCTGGCCAAGGCCACGATGACGCCGGACCTGTCGGGCAACAGCGGCAACACCTACGCCACCGACGAGGATGTGCTGGGGCTGTACGCCCAGCTGCAGTATCGCAGCGACGACGTCTACGTGGTGGGCGGCGTGCGGGTGGAGAAGACCTGGACGGGCTCCAATTCGACCCGGGCCGTGAACGGCGTATATGTGCCGGTCGAGGCCTCGCGCGAGTACACCAATGTGCTGCCTTCGGCCCTGGTGGTCTGGGACGTGGCGCCCGATCGCAAGCTGCGCGCCGGCGTTAGCATGACGGTCAGCCGTCCCAACTTCGGCTCCTCGTCGATGAAGGGTGGGGCGCTCAACACCATGAGCGATCCGCCGACCCTGTCGACCGGCAACCCCGACCTGAAGCCGCGCCGGGCGACCAATGTCGATCTGGGCCACGACTGGTACCTGAGCGGCGGTCGCGGTCTGGTCTCGGTGGCCGGCTTCTACAAGTGGATCAAGGACGACGTCTTCAGCTACGCCGCGCTGCAATCGGTCGAGGGCGTCGCCGTCCCCGTGCTGGTCAGCCAGGCCCGCAACACCGACGACACGGTCCGCGCCTGGGGCGTGGAGTTCAGCGCCTCGCACGACCTGACCTTCCTGCCGGCGCCGCTCGACGGCTTCGGCGTGAGCGCCAACCTGACCCTGTCGGCGGCCCACTTCCCGGTGACCCTGTCGGACGGTTCGGTGCGCGAGCTGAACTTCCTGCCGGGCCAAGCGCGGCGGATCGTCAACGCCTCGATCTACTACGACAAGGACAAGCTGCACGGCCGCATTGCCTGGAACCATCTGGGCAAGCTGTGGGACGATCGCTGGCCCAACTACGACCCGGCGGGCTTCTACCAGAACCGCACCCAGCAGCCGACCAACAACATCGACCTGCAGCTGTCCTACGACGTGACCGACCATCTGTCGGTGACCTTCGACGGGCTGAACCTGACCAAGCAGGGCTTCAAGTACAAGTACGGCCGCGACGCGGAACTGGTGCACTCGCGCTGGACCCTGCCGGCCCAGGTGCTCTTCGGCGTGAAGCTGAAGATGTAGTCCGCGCCGCCCGTCGCCGCTCCCTCGGCGGCGGGCGATCGTGAGCGGATGGCGGCCGGGCGCTCCCCCTGGCCTGGCCGCCAACTCCGGTTTTCAAGGAAGAGTACATGACGAACGCGACGCGTCGCGCCTTGCTGGGCGGCCTCGCCCTTGCCAGCTTGCCGGGCCTGGCCTCGGCGGATCGTCGCCACGTGCGCGAGAACCCGAGCTTCCTGGTTCCGCCGTTCCAGCTGGGCGTCGCGTCGGGCGATCCGTCAGCGGACGGTTTCGTGATCTGGACCCGCTTGGCGCCCGAGCCGCTGCAGCCGAACGGCGGCATGGTCATGGCGCCCGTGCGCGTCAACTGGGAGGTCGCGGCCGACGAACGCTTCGCCACGGTCGTCGCCAGCGGGCAGGCGATCGCCCATCCAGAGCTGGCCCACGCCGTCCATGTCGAGGTCGCCGAGCTGCAGCCGGATCGACCCTACTGGTACCGTTTTACTTGCGGCGCCGAGCGCAGCCTGCCGGGGCGTGGCCAGACCCTGCCGGCGCCCGGCGCGCGCAAGGACCGTGTCCGCTTCGTCGTCGCCGGCTGTCAGCACTATGAGGAGGGCCACTACACCGCCTGGCGCAAGATCGCGGCCGAGCCGGTCGACTTCGTCTTCCACTATGGCGACTATATCTACGAGGGACGCGACAACGGTCCCGGCCCGCGCCTGATGCACGGCCAGTCCTGGGCGCCCGTTCGTCGGCACGTCGGCGACGAGATCTTCTCGCTGGACGACTACCGGCGGCGCTACGCCCTCTACAAGACCGACCCGGATTTGCAGGCTGCTCATGCCGCCGCGCCCTGGTTCGTCAGCTTCGACGACCACGAGGTCGACAACGACTGGGCCGGTGACCGCGATCAGGACGGCACGCCGCCCGAGATCTTCCGCTATCGCCGCGCCGCCGCCTTGCAGGCCTTCTACGAGCACATGCCGCTGCGCCGATCCTCGATGCCGGCCGATGGGCAGATGCGGATGTATCGCCGCGCGGCCATCGGCGACCTGATCGACATGCACATCCTCGACACGCGCCAGTATCGCAGCGACCAGGTCGGGGGAGAGAACGACGCCCCGATCACCGCCGAGGTCGGCTCGTCTCAGCGCACCATGCTGGGCTCCGCGCAGGAGAAGTGGCTGTTCGAAGGCCTGGCGCACGGGCAGGGGCGCTGGCAGCTGATCGCCCAGCAGGTGATGCTGATGCAGCTGGCCCAGCTGAAGCCCGGCGACCCGACGGTCCGTTACGCCATGGACCAGTGGTCGGGCTATCTGCACGGCCGCCAACGGCTGCTGGACCACATCGTCGATCGCAAGCTGACCAACGTCATGACCGTCAGCGGCGACGCCCACCGCCACTTCGCCGGCGACGTCCTGCGCAACGGCGGGGAGGGGGCTCCGATCGCCGGCGAGTACCTGGCGACCTCGATCAGTTCGGGGGCGGACGGCGTTGGTCAGCACGATGAGCGGCATCGCTCGTTCGGCGGCAATGCGTGCCTTAAGGTCATGACCGACCGCCGCGGCTATGTGTTGTGCGACGTGGACCGGCAGGCTTGGCGCGGCGACCTCAAGGTGCTGGACAGCGTGATGCGGCCGGACGGCGTGCTGTCGACCTTCGCCAGCTTCGTCACCGAACGCGGCCGACCGGGCCTCCAGCCAGCCTGACGTCAGCGAACCAGGCCGCGGCCCCAGACCGCCAGGCCGACGAGGGCCGAGAGGGCAGGCGGTGCGGCGTGGGTCAGGCGGATCGCCCATTCCGCGGCGGTCGACGGCGGGGCGCCGGCGATGAAGTCGCTCAGTCCGATGGCCCACAGCGCGCCGGCCGCGCCCACGCCCATGGCCAGCTTCAGGGTGACGTGGGTCAGGCCCTGATAGACGCCGGCGCGCGGCTGTCCGGCCTCCAGATCGCGCGCGGCCTCGTCGGCGAACAGGCTGGTCAGCAGCATGTAGTCCACTCCTGACGGCAGGCTGCGCAGCACCAGGATCGGCAGCAGCAGGACCAGGTTCTGCGCCGGGACCAGCAACACCATCGGCGCGACGATGAGATCCATCGCGCAGGCGGTCATCATCGTGCGCTTGCGGCCGATGCGACGCGCCAACCAAGTCCAGGCCGGCAGGGCGGCCAGCAGCACGCCGGTCGGGGCCAGCATCAGGATCGCGCCCCAGCCAGCCAGGCCCAGCACGTTCTCGACGAAGAACAGGAAGCTTGCCATGCCGGCGGCGTCCGATGCTCCGGCCGCGGCGTAGAGGCCTAAGGCGGCGACCAACTGCGGTTTGCGCGCGAGTTCGCCTAGCAGGGCGCCGACGCCGATGGCGAGAGGCTTGCGGGGTCTGGGCCGCTCGGTGAACAGCAACAGCACCAGGCCGACGGTCAGCGGCGTGACCACGGCGATCATCACGCCCAGGACGGCGACCAGCGCCGTGCGGTCGAAGCCGAAGTGGCGCTCCAGCACGCCCATCGACAGCAGGACCAGGATCATGCCGGCCGAGGCGAACCAGATCCTAGCGCCGGCCAGGGCGGTGCGCTCGCCGCTGTCGCGGCCCAGCTCCAGACCCCACGCGCCGTAGGGATTGATGATCAGGGTATAGCCCAGGTTCAGGGCCAGGCTGGCGGCCAGCATCACCAGAAAGCCCGCACCGGGCGGCGCCAGGCACAGGCTCAGTGCGCCGACCATCACCAGCGGGACCCCGGCGATCATCCAGGGCTTGCGGCGACCCGAGCGGTCGCCGATCCAGCCGATCAGCGGATCGACGACGGCGTCCAGGATCCGCACGATCATGATCACCGCGCCGGCTGCGCCCAGCGACAGGCCGACGGCGCCGACCATGAAAGCCGGCAGATAGACGCGCCAGGCCACCCCGATCGCCTGAAAGAACAGGATCGGCAGCGAGAACGCCGCGATGCGCCCGGTCCCAAGCTGTTGGGTCTTTTCCACGGTTGCGGGCTAGCAGCGCACGGTGACGGCGTCGTGAACCGCGGCCCTCAGGTTCGGCGGGCGAAGATCCTGGTCGCGTGGGCGCCCATGGTCGCCTCCAGCGCTGCGGCTTCGTCGGGCAGGACGCTGGCGGCGCGGGCCGTGCCGGAGATCCAGTGCGAGATAAGCAGCGCGTCCAGGCGCGTCAGCTGCGGCGCCAGCGGTCCCAGGTGCCGGAAGGTGTTGAAGCCTCGGCTGTAACGCACCCGGGCGGCGAAGTCGGCCAGGGCCGGATCGCGGGTCGCGGCGAAGAAGAAGGCCTCGAAGCCCCGGGCGCGCGGCGCGGCGCGGCCGACGTGCAGGAATGAGAGCATGTGCTGGCCGATGTCATCATGCGCGGGCAAGGCGCGCGTCGGCGCGTCCGGATCGGGCGTCGTCAGGACGCCGACCGCCGTCTCGAAATTGGTCTGGTACAGGTGGGCGTAGCCGGCCGCCATCAGGGCCGAGCGGGTCGGAAAATGGTGCGTCACCGCGCCCAGGCTCAGGCCCGCCTTGGCCGCGGCGCTGCGGTGGGTGAGCGCGCCTTCGCCGCCTTCATCGACGGCGGCGACCACGGCGTCGGCGATCCGCTCCGCGGCCTCGGACAGGGGGCGGAAGACGGTGGTCTCCTGCGATACCCGCTCGGCGGTCAGGCGCCAGGGCGTGGGGCGGGCCAGCAGCTCGGGATTGCCCGACAGCCGCGCGGTCAGCCGCAGGCAGACCTCTTCCAGGCCCGCGCGGTCGTGAGGCGCGCGCCAGCGGGCCAGATGGCCGAAGCGTTCCGACTGCAGGATCGGCGCGGCGATGGCGGCCAGCGCGGCGTCCAGGGAGAAGCGCGGCAGGGCCGCCGTCCAGAAGTCGGTCCAGATCGCCAGCCATCGCGCCGTCGTCGCCGAAACGCGCCAGGCCAGGCCCGCGAAATCGCACGCTTCCGCATGTGCCTCGGCCCTCCGTGCAGCGCACCAGGTGTCGATCAGGTGGGCGGCGAACGCTGGGAAGGCGTGCGCGGGCCAGGGCGCGCCAGTCTCGATCTCGGCCAAGCGCTCGTCCAGCCAACGTTCGGCCTCCGCCGCCGCATGGCTCTGCGCGATGCCGTACAATTGTTCTATGGAACTAAAATAGTAATTGATCGCCGAGGCTGAGGCGCCGATCCGTGCAGCCACAGCGCGTGATGATGCTCCGTCCACGCCCGCATCGGCCATCTGCTCGAGGAAGGCGTCGATGAGGTCTGCGCGCCTGTCGCTGCTGCTCTGCGGTTCGCTGACGCTGGAAGGGGCGGGTTCGGACGGCTTGGGCATGGCCATCGGTGTGCCCGCAATCCTGTTTGGAGGCAACGCTCCTGGCGTGATGTCGCGCAAACGTCGCAATAGCGTCGCGAAGGTGCAGAACAAACGTTCTAACTGCCGGCTCCATCAAACAGTGATGGGGTGTCGTCATGCTCAACAGTCTCTCGTCCTTCTCCTTACGCGCCGTCCTGACCGGCGGCGTCGCGCTCGCCGCCCTGGCCGCCGCCGGCGCCGTCCAGGCTCAGACCGCCGCGGATTCGCAGGCGCGGCAGGAGGCGGCCCAGACCGTCGACGACGTCATCGTCACCGCCTCGCCGATCGTGGGCAGCCAGCGTGCGGCTCTCGTTCAGCAGCGCAACGCCGACAACCTGGTCAACGTCATCGCCTCGGACACCGTCGGGCAGTTCCCCGACCAGAACTCGGCCGCCGCCCTGGCGCGCCTGCCCGCCGTCGCCGTGCAGCGCGACCAGGGCCAGGAGCGCTATCTTCAGGTGCGGGGCGGCCCCAACCGCTGGACCAGCGTCTCGGTGGACGGGGTCAACATCATCGGGGTCGACGAGGGCGGCGTCTCGCGCGCCTTCCGCTTCGACGCCGTGCCGGCCGTCATTCTCAGCGCGCTGGAAGTGAACAAGTCGCTGACCCCCGACCTGCCCGGCGAGGCCATCCTGGCGCGGGTCAACCTGCGCACCTTCTCGCCGTTCGATCGCCGCGGTTTCCACGTCCAGGGCGACCTAGGCTATGGCGAGATGAACCTGGGCGGCGGCGCCCAGGAGCAGGCGGCCCTGCGCGCCTCGTGGTCCAACGACCGGTTCGGCATCATGGCGGCCGCCTCGCACTACGAGCGCGAACAGCTCACCGACAACCGCGAGTTCTCGTACGATCCGACGACCGGCCTGCCCGAAGAGTTCGACATCCGCAGCTATCGCGTCACCCGCTCCAGCGAGGCGGCCATGCTGGGTCTGGCCTTCCGCCCGGCCGACGGCCACGAGCTGTTCTTCAAGTCGCTGTACTCGAACTTCAACGACGATGAAGAGCGCAACCAGTACGTTCTGGATCTGGCTGGCGCCGCGTCTGGCACGGTCGGCGCGACGTCGGGCAACCTGGTCGGCGTGCCGGTGACGGGCGCGTTCAATTTCGGTGAGTACCGCAACAGCAACTGGATCAACACGCTGGGCGGCGATCATGCAGCCGGCGGCTGGGACCTCAGCTGGCGCATCAACTACACCGAGACCGAGAACACCACCTGGCTGCCGATGATGCGCCAGATGTGGGTCGACCCGCGCACCTCGCCGTCGATCAGCTACGACCGCTCCAACGCGAACCTGCCGACGGTGAAGCTGTACGACACGGCCGTCGGGGCCGGCGGCCTGACCCGTGGCGCGGCGCGCGACGCGCTCAGCCAGGGCAATCCGAACGTCAGCCTGATGATCCCGATCACCAGCGCGGTCGAGACCGAGAGCTGGGTCTACAAGCTGGACGGCACGCGCAGCTTCGACTGGGGCGGCCGCACGGTCGAGCTGTCGATGGGCGTCGAGCACGACAGCCGTCAGGTCGAGGGCGCAGCGATCAGCACGACCTCGGTGCTGATGCTGCCGGCGCTGTTGCCGCGCGTCGGCATGACCTTCAACCCGGCCAAGTACGTCACCGACCGCGCCTGGGACACCGGCTTCCCGCTCGGTTTCCGCATCAACTGGGTCGACAACGGCGCCATGCGCAAGGACATCGACTCGATCCTGGGCGCGCTGGAAGGGGCGGGCCTCTACAGCAAGGCGGCCCTGACGCCGCCGAACGGCCGCTATTCGATCAAGGAAGACCTGAGCGCCGCCTACGCCTCGGCCAAGTTCCAGGCCGGCCCGGCCCAGATCGTGACCGGCCTGCGGGTCGAGCGCCTGAAGCAGGACATCGGCGGCTTCGTGCCGACGACGGGTGGGTTCACCGCGGTCAACGCCACGCAGGAGGACACCAGCCTGTTCCCCAGCATCAACGTCAAGTTCGACCTGAACGACGACCTGGTGCTGCGCTTCGCGGCCCAGACCGGCGTGGCCCGGCCGTCCTTTGCGGTGGTCCGCACCAGCGCCTCGATCGACGACACGGGCAAGGTGGTCACCGCCGGCAATCCCTATCTGGAGCCCGAGCGCACCTGGGGCGGCGACGCCGCGCTGGAATGGTACTTGCCGGGCTCGGGCCTGGCCTCGGTCAGCGGCTTCTATCGCAATGTCGACAACGTGCTGTTCGACAGCCGCACGCGGGTGACAGACGACCTGTTCGACGCGCCAGGCCTGGACCGTACGGGCTACGATTACGTCACCACCCTGAACGGCGGCGAAGGCAAGCTGTACGGGATCGAGCTGGCCTACATGCAGCAGTTCGCCTTCCTGCCCGGCGCCTGGAACGGCTTCGGCTTCCAGGGCAACATTTCGCTGCTCAGCGGTGACTTCAAGGCCCCGGATGGCCGCACGGTCGACTTCCCGGGCGTGTCGGACACCATCACCAACGCCTCGATCTTCTACGAGAAGTACGGGATCTCAGCGCGCCTCAGCTATCAGTGGCGCTCGAAGTGGATCGACACCCTGACCTTCGCCGGCTTCGGCGACCAGATGCGCGACGGCTACGAGAACCTGGACCTGTCGCTGCGCTACGCCGTCAACGACCACGTCTCGGTCTATTTCGACGCCAACAACCTGACCGACGAAACCTATGTCGCCTACGAGGGCGACGTCCGCCACCCGACCGAGGTCGAGCAGATCGGCCGCCGCTTCATGGCCGGCGTGCGCTTCCGCTTCTGATCGCCAAGACGAGGACAATCCAGATGAAAAAGCTCCTTCTCTCCGTCGCGGCCCTGGCGCTGCTGGCCGGTCCCGCGCCGGCGGCCCTGGCCCGCCAGGCCGCGCCGGCCCCCGCGGCCCAGGGCCCCCACGAGCGCCTGCTGCCCCTGCAGAACGTCCCCAACGCCCGCGACATCCGTGGGTTTCCCACCCGCGACGGTCGCACGGTCAAATGGGACGTGATCTTCCGCACCGCCGAGCTGTCGCACCTCAGCGCCGCCGATATCGACTTGCTGCGGGGCAAGGGCGTGCGGTCGATCCACGACCTGCGCTCGATCGACGAGCGCAAGGCCCAGCCCACCGCCTGGACCGGCGAGGGCGCACCGACCATCACCGCCTTCGACTACACGATGGACAACTCGGCCTTCGGCGCCTTGCTGCAGGGCGGGGTGACCGTCGACAAGGCGCGCGAAATCTTCGCCGCCTCGTATCCGCAGATGCTGAAGATGCAGCGCGAGCAGCACAAGGCGCTGTTCGCCGACCTGCTGAAGGGCGAGGGCGCGGTGGTCTATCACTGCTCGGCCGGCAAGGACCGCACGGGCATGGCCACGGCCCTGATCCTGTCGGCCCTGGGCGTGCCGCGCGAGACGATCCTGGCCGACTACGAGCTGTCCAACCGTTACTACCGTCCGGACCTGTCGCGGGCCGACAAGGATAACCCCCAGATGGCTGCCTTCGCCCGTCTGCCAGCCGACGTCCGCGCCGTGTTCATGGGCGTGGACGCGCGCTACCTGCAGGCGGTGTTCGCGACGATCGATCGTGACTACGGCTCGGTCGAGAACTACCTGCAGCGCGAACTGGGCGTCGACGCCGCCGGCGTCGCCCGCCTGAAGGCGCTCTACACCGTCTGACGGCCTGGGGGCGGCTCCTCTCGCGGAGCCGCCCCTTGCGCCATGCCTATGCCGCTTTCGCCGCCTTTAAGACGCGGCGGACCGAAAGCTTGGCGAAAGGTTTGGCGCGGATGACGCCCTGCGGCGCGCCGGCCCGCGATCGGTGTCCGTCGGCTGGAGGCGCGTCTCGATGTTCAATCCGTTCAGCCCGCGAGGGCGGGCCGCCGACGTTCGGGGCAGTGGTGTCTCGCTGATCTGGATGCTGTTTCCGTCGGTCGTGCTGACCATGGCCGTGGTGTTCATGGTCGTGCAGCTGCTCGACCCCAACAAGGCCGCCCACGCCGACCGCATGGACCTGGGCCAACTGGCCGCCGAGGCTGCCGACAACCTGCCGTGGATCCTGTTTCTGGTGGCGGCGATGATGGCCGGCGTCCTGGCGGCTCTGCACCTGGGTCTGCGTCCGCTGCGGCGGATCTCCGATCAGGCCGGCGCCATCGGCCCATCCACCATCAGCCAGCGTCTGCCGCTGGACGCGACGCCGCGCGAGATCGCACCGCTGGTCGCAGCCTTCAACGCCACGCTCGACCGCCTGGAAGCTGGCCTGCGGGCCCAGCGCGACTTCTCGGCCAACGCCGCCCACGAGTTGCGCACGCCGCTGGCCACCCTGCGGGCCCAGGTCGAGAGCCTGCTGGAGCCCGACCAGCGTCGCGACGCGATCGAGGAGTTCGACCGCCTGTCGCGCCTGATCGCCCAACTGTTGACCCTGGCCGAGGCCGACGGCGGCGAGGCGCCGGCCAAGCAGTCCTTCGATCTGGTCGAGACCGCCCGCGACCTGGCCGCCGAGATGGCCGGCTCGATCGTCGCCGGGAGGCGGACCGTCGCCTTCGACAGTCTGCCCGAGCATTGGGAATGCCGGGGCTCGCCCGGCCTGGTGCAGGTGGCGCTGCGCAACCTGATCGAGAACGCCATGCGCCACACCCCGCCGGGCAGCGAGATCCTGGTGGCGGTCGACGTCTTCGGCCGGCTCAGCGTCAGCGACGACGGGCCGGGCGTGCAGGCCGACTTTCGCGCGCAACTGTTCCGGCGCTTCAGCAAGGCTGACACCCAAGGCCCGGGCGCGGGCCTGGGCCTGTCGATCGTGCGGCGGATCATGGCCTTGCACGGCGGCGAGGCGCGGCTGGAGCCGTCCGAGGTCGGCGCGCGCTTCGTCCTCGACTTCTCCGAGCGCGGCCACGGGGCGCGGCGATGAGGGTGCTGTTCGTCGAGGATAACACCAAATTAGGCGAGGCGACGGCCCGGTCGCTGACCAAGCTGGGCTTCGCGGTCGACCTCTTCGAGACGCCCGAGGACGGCTGGCACGCCTGGCGCGTCGCACCGTACGACGCCGTGATCCTGGACATCATGCTGGCGCGCGAGAGCGGCCTCGACCTGCTGGCCAAGGTCCGCGCGGCCGGTCTCTCGACGCCGGTGCTGCTGCTGACCGCCCTGGGCAGCGTCGGCGAGCGGGTGCGCGGGCTGGACGCCGGAGCCGACGACTATCTGGTCAAGCCGTTCGCGATCGAGGAACTGGTGGCGCGTCTGCGGGCCCTGGGACGACGGCCGGCGCCGCTGGCCGATCCGATCGTCCGCTACGGCGATATTGTCTATGACGCCGCCGCCCGCGAGCTGTCCGTCGGTTCCCAGCGGGTGAGCCTGTCGCGCGGCGAGAGCATCGTCCTGGAACGCTTCCTGCGCGCGCCCGAGCGGGTGATCAGCAAGGCCCAACTGGGCGAGAGCCTGTTCTCGCTGGAGCAGGACTACACGGACAATTCCATCCAGGTGCACGTCCACCGGGTCCGCAAGAAGCTGGCGGATCTGGGCGCGGCGGTGTCGATCCGCGCGCTGAGGGGCCTGGGCTACATGGCGGTGATCACGACCGAGGGCGAAACGGCATAGTCCTCACCGCCTGAAAGCTTGGCGGAAGCTTCGGTTTCCAGGGTGCGCGCGTCGTCACCTGGAGACCGATGCATGACCTCCTTCCGCCCGGCCCGCCGTCTCACGTCGCTGGCCCTTCTGGGCGCTTCGGCCGCGCTCGTCGCGGCCTGCCAATCGACCGCCGTCGACCGTTCCGGCTACCTCTCGAGCTATGAAGGCCTGAGCGGCGGGCCGGGAAAACGACGCGACGATCCGGCCTCCGACTCCGTCACCCGGGTCTATATCGAGCCCACCGTCCTGCGGACCAACGCCCGCACCGCTATCAAGGCGCAGGACCAGGCCCTGGTTCGCCAGGAGGTCGACCGCCAGATCTGTTTCGAGGTCAGCAAGCGCTTCGACCTGGTCCCGACGCCCGAACCCGGCGCAGCGCGGCTTCGCGCCGCCGTCGTGCGGATCGCCCCGACCAATCCGGCGGGCTCGGCGGCGACCGCGGCGGCCAGCTTCTTCATTCCGGTGCCGATCGTGAAGTTCCGCTCGCCGGGGATCTCGGGCGGGCTGGCGGCCGAGGCCGAGCTGGTCGCCGCCGTTGGCCGGCAGGTGGCCTCCATCGCCTGGTCGAAGTCCACCCAGGG
>CAZRPD010000017.1:0-46907 GCA_964601775.1 uncultured Caulobacter sp.
CCCCGCCCCCAATGGGTCCGTGATCCAGGACCCGCCCCTGGGCACCGGCCACGCCGTGCTGGCGCCCAAGGACGTCCTGGCCGATTTCGACGGCGACGTGGTCGTGACCTTCGCCGACTGCCCGCTCACGACCGCTCCGGTGATCGCGCCGCTGTTCGACCTGATGGCCAATGGAACCGACGTGGCGGTGCTGGGCTTCGAGGCCGCCAACCCGACCGGCTATGGCCGTCTGGTGCTGGCGCCGGGTCATGTGCTGCTGCGCATCGTCGAGGAGAAGGACGCCGACCTCGTCACCAAGCAGGTAAAGGCCTGCAACTCGGGCGTGCTGGCCGCCGATCGCGCGACGTTGTTCAGCCTGCTGGCCGATGTCGGCAACGACAACGCCAAGGGCGAGTACTATCTCACGGACGTTGTGGGTTTGGCCCACGAGCGCAAGCTGGCCACCCGGGCGGCCTTCGCGCCGGAGGCTTCGGTGCAGGGCGTCAATTCGCAAGGAGAGCTGGCCGCCGCCGAGGCCGTCTGGCAAGGCGTGCGTCGCCGAGCCCTGATGGTCGAGGGCGTGACCATGCCTGCGCCCGACACCGTCCACCTGTCGTGGGACACGCAGGTGGCCGGCGGTGCGGTGCTGGAACAGTTCGTGGTGTTCGGCCCGGGCGTCAGCGTCGCCAGCGGCGCAGTGATCAAGGCCTTCAGCCACCTGGAAGGCGCGGTCGTGGGCGAGGGGGCTCTGATAGGTCCTTATGCCCGCCTGCGTCCGGGCGCGGAGATCGGGGCCGAGGCCCACATCGGCAACTTCGTCGAGGTCAAGAAGGTGAAGATCGGCGCCGGCGCCAAGGCCAACCACCTGAGCTATCTGGGCGACGGCTCGGTGGGCGAGAAGGCCAACATCGGGGCCGGGACGATCTTCTGCAATTACGACGGCTTCGAGAAGTTCGAGACCCATGTCGGCAAGGGCGCCTTCATCGGCTCCAACAGCGCCCTGGTGGCCCCCGTGCGGGTCGGCGACGGGGCGATGACCGGCTCGGGCTCGGTGATCACCCGGGACGTCGAGGACGGGGCCCTGGCTCTGTCGCGTCCCGAACAGACGACCAAGGCCGGATGGGCCACCAAGTTCCGCGCCCTGAAGCAAGCCAAGAAGGACAGCAAGAAATGAGCGCCGACGACCAGAAGCGCCTCTCGGGCGAAGCCGCCGCCGAGCTCGTCGAGAGCGGCATGACGGTGGGTCTGGGCACCGGCTCGACGGCCGCCTGGTTCGTCAAGGCGCTGGCGGCGCGGGGTCTCAAGGACATCCGCGGCGTGCCGACCTCGGAGGCCACCGCCAACCTGGCCCGCGAACTGGGCATCCCGCTGGCGGCGCTGGACGACGTCAAGACCATCGACCTGACCGTGGACGGCGCCGACGAGATCGGCCCGGGCCTGTCCCTGATCAAGGGCGGCGGCGCGGCCCTGCTGCGCGAGAAGCTGGTCTGGGAAGCCTCGACCCGCTGCGTGGTCATCGCCGACGCGGCCAAGGTGGTCGACGCCCTGGGCAAGTTCCCGCTGCCGATCGAAGTCGTGCGCTTTGGCCACGTCCACAGCAGCTGGCGGCTGGCCGACATCGCCGCCGAGTTCGACCTGCCGCCGCCGCGCCTGCGCCAGGCCGACCGGGGCATGGTGGTCACCGACGGCGGCAACCTGATCTACGACATGGCCTCGGGCCGCATCGACGATCCGACGGCCCTGGCCGCGGCGCTGAAGAGCGTGACCGGCGTCGTTGACCACGGCCTGTTCCTGGACCTGGCCGACGAGGCGCTCGTCGGCACGGATCAGGGTGTGGTGCGCCACGTTCCCTGACGTCCTACATAGGTCCACCAAAGCTTGAGTTCTCCGGAGGCCGCTGTGGCTGACTACGACTTCGATCTCTTCGTCATCGGCGCCGGCTCGGGCGGCGTGCGGGCTGGACGGCTGGCGGCCATGACCGGCGCCAAGGTCGCCGTGGCCGAGGAGTATCGGGTCGGCGGCACCTGCGTGATCCGCGGCTGCGTGCCCAAGAAGTTCATGGTCTATGCCAGCGAGGTCACCAGCCACCTGAAGACCGCCAAGGGCTATGGCTGGACGATCGACAAGGCCAGCTTCGACTGGAAGAGCTTCATCCACGACAAGGACGTCGAGATCGCGCGCCTGTCGGGCATGTACGTCACCAACCTGCAGAAGGCCGGCGCGCACCTGCTGCATGGCCGCGCCCAGATCGTCGACGCTCACACCGTTGAGGTCCTGCCCAAGGACGGCAGCAATGATGCTGGCAAGTACACCGCCAAGAAGATCCTGATCGCCACGGGCGGCCGCCCGGTGGAGCCGGACTTCCCGGGCGCCGAGCACGGCTTCAACTCGGACGAAGCCTTCCATCTGACCAAGCTGCCCAAGAGCATCCTGATCGTCGGCGGCGGCTATATCGCCGTCGAGTTCGCCGGCATCTTCAACGGCCTGGGCGTGCAGACGACGCTGCTGTACCGCGGGGCCAACATCCTGCGCGGCTTCGACGACGACGTCCGCGCCCACCTGGCCGACGAGCTGGAAAAGCGCGGCATCAAGGTGGTGCTGGGCTGCTCGCACCAGAAGATCGAGAAGGCCGAGGACGGGACCCTGGTCAGCACCCTGACCAACGAGCTGACCTTCGAGACCGAGGCGGTGATGTTCGCCACCGGCCGAGACCCCTATGTCGAGGGGCTGGGCCTGGAGAAGGTCGGCGTGAAGCTGAACGACCGCGGCGCGATCATCGTCGACGACCACTCCAAGACCAATGTCGCCAGCATCTGGGCCGTCGGCGACGTCACCGACCGCATCAACCTGACGCCGGTGGCGATCCGCGAGGGCGCGGCCTTCGCCCAGACCGAGTTCTACAACAACCCCACGACCTTCGATCACGAGTGCGTCGCCTCGGCGGTGTTCTCGCAGCCGCCGGTCGGCTCGGTGGGCATGACGGAGGCCGAGGCGCGTCACGCGTTCGGCGGCGCGGATATCTATCGCTCGGTGTTCCGTCCGATGAAGATCACCTTCTACGGCGGGCAGGAGCGCTGCCTGGTCAAGCTGGTGGTCAATCCCGAGGACCAGAAGGTCGTCGGCGTCCACGTGGTGGGGCCGGACTCGCCGGAGATCATCCAGATGGCCGCCATCGCCGTGAAGATGGGCGTGACCAAGCAGCAATGGGACTCGACCTGCGCGGTCCACCCGACCCTGGCCGAGGAACTGGTGACCCTGCGCGAGAAGTACACGCCCGTCGAAGTCGGCGGGGTTGGATGACGCACGTCGAGGGTCTGGAGACCGCTGAGCGCCGCACGCGCTGGCTGGGCGGCTTCGCCGTCTTCCTGATGGTGATGACGCCGCTGCTGGGCTACCTGGCCCCGCTGGGCTTTGCGCCGCTGCTGGCGCTGGCCGGCCTGTTGGCGATCCCGGGCCTCGTGATCCAAGGCGGGGCGCGATCGCGGCCGCCGATCGGGCCGATGGCGGTGCTGGCGCTGCTGGTGGTCTGGGCGCTGATCAGCCTGGCCTGGACCCCCGCCGCGCCCGACCTGGAGCGGCTGAAGCGCGGCAAGGACATCGAGAGCTTTACCGCGCTCAAGCTGGTCCTGCAGCTCGGCCTCTATGGTGCGGCGGTCGCGGCGCTGGGGTCGATGTCGCAGCGCTCGGCCCGCCTGGCCGGCTGGGTGATGCTGATCGGCATGGGCCTGCTGGCCCTGGTCGGCGTGCTGGACGGCCTGTTGAAGGCGGCGATCTATCAGGCGGCCCGCGTGGCGATCGGCGATCCGATCCGGCCGGACCTGGCGGTGGTCAAGGTGTCGCTGACCATGTACCCGCTGGCCCTGCTGATCTGGCCCTGCGCCCGCATCCTGGACGCCAAGGGCTTCCGCGGCCGCAACGTGCTGATCGCCCTTCTGGCGGTCGCGATCGCGGTGGGCGGACACCTGACCGGGGCCGATGCGCCGGTAGCGGCCGTCCTGCTGGGCGGTCTGACCTGGCTGGGCGTGCGGGTGCTGGGCAAGCCGTTCGTCCGGGGCCTGATCCCGATCGTGGTCACGCCGTTCATCTTCGCGCCGATGGTGGTGCTGTGGGGCGTACGCTCTGGCTTCTTCTCGTGGCTGCATGTGCTGGTGCCGCCGTCTTGGGACCACCGGCTGAACATCTGGGCGTTCACGGCCAACCAGATCCTGCATCACGCCCTGCGCGGCTGGGGCGTCGACGCGGCCCGCACCTTCGGCGAGGCCATCCCGCTGCATACCCACAACGCGGCCATGCAGCTGTGGCTGGAGCTGGGCGCGGTCGGCGCGGCCCTGGTCGCGGCCTTCTTCGCCTGGGTGCTGTACCGCATCGTGGGCTGGACGGAGGCCAACCGCCGTGACGGGGCCATGGCGGCGGCGGCCACGGTGTCCTATCTGGTGATCGGCGGTTTGAGCTTCGGCGTCTGGCAGGAATGGTGGCTGGCGCTGGGCGCCCTGACGGTCATTGCCTGCGGAGTCGCGCAAAAATCGAGCGCTGCTTTCCGGTAACGCGACAACGAAATTTCTAGCCGATGGCGATCTGCGGCTTTGCGCCGCACGATTTTGCCTTTTTACTTCAATCGCGGTATCTACGCCGCCCTTCTAGTTATCGAGCCTGACATGACCGCCCGTTGGACCCCCGCCGCCTGGAGAGCTAAACCCGCCAAACACATCCCGTCCGATTATCCGGATGCGGGCGCTGTGGACCGGGTCGAGCAGACGCTTCGCCAGATGCCGCCGCTGGTGTTTGCGGGCGAGGCGCGCCGGCTGAAGAGCCTGCTGGGCGACGTGGCCGAGGGCCGCGCGTTCCTGCTGCAAGGCGGCGACTGCGCCGAGAGCTTCAAGGAATTCCACGCGGACAACATCCGCGACACCTTCCGCCTGATCCTGCAGATGGCGGTGGTGCTGACCTTCGCCGGCGGCAAGCCCGTCGTGAAGGTGGGCCGCATCGCCGGTCAGTTCGCCAAGCCGCGTTCGGAGCCGATCGAGACGATCGACGGCGTGACGCTGCCGTCCTATCGCGGCGACATCATCAACGGCATGGACTTCAACGAAGGCGAGCGCCTGCCCGACCCGGACCGCCTGCTGAAGGCCTATGGCCAGTCGGCGGCGACCCTGAACCTGCTGCGCGCCTTCGCCAGCGGCGGCTATGCCGACCTCTACAACATCCACCGCTGGACGCTGGGTTTCGTCGGCGACAGCCCGCAGGGCGCGCGATACCGCGAGCTGTCGGAAAAGATCAGCGAAGCCCTGACCTTCATGTCGGCCGTCGGCGTCACGCCCGACACCCAGCCCGACCTGAAGCGCGTGGAGTTCTTCACCAGCCACGAGGCTCTGCTGCTGGGCTTCGAGGAAGCCATGACCCGCGTCGATAGCACCTCGGGCGACTGGTACGACACAAGCGCCCACCTGCTGTGGATCGGCGAACGCACCCGTCAGCTGGACGGCGCGCACATCGAGTTCATGCGCGGCGTCAAGAACCCGATCGGCCTGAAGTGCGGTCCGACCATGGAGGGCGACGACCTGCTGCGCCTGATCGACGTGCTGAACCCGCACAACGAGCCGGGCCGCTTGACCCTTTACGGCCGCTTCGGTTCGGACAAGATCGCCGACCGTCTGCCGCGCCTGATGAAGGCCACCAAGGCCGCTGGCCGCTCGGTGGTCTGGGCCACGGACCCGATGCACGGCAACACGCTGAAGGCCTCGACCGGCTACAAGACCCGTCCGTTCGATCGCATCCTCGGCGAAGTGAAGAGCTTCGTGGAGATCGCCCAGGCCGAAGGCGTCCATCCGGGCGGCGTTCACCTGGAGATGACCGGCCAGAACGTCACCGAATGCCTGGGCGGCGCCCGCGCGGTCTCGGAGACGGACCTCGCTGACCGCTACCACACGCACTGCGACCCGCGCCTGAACGGCGAGCAGGCGCTGGAACTGGCCTTCCTGGTGGCCGAGAAGCTGAAGTCGGCCCGCGATGATCAGCGGCGCCTGGCCGTCGGTCAGGACTAAAATCGTCAGCGAACGGCGCTATCTGGCGCCGGTTCGCAGAGCCCTATAGCGTCCTCTCCCAGAGGAGATCTTCCTGGGGGAGGGGACGCGCATGGCCATTGAGGGCATACAGCGTCGGAGATTGACCGGTGCTCTGGCCGCCGCGGCGCTGGCGCCTGCCGTCGCTCTGGGCCGACAGGCCTCGCCTGATCCTCTCCGCTATCTCGACAAGGCCCGCCGACTGACCGTGGCGGCGATGGTCAACGGCCAGGGGCCGTTCGACTTCATGGTCGATACCGGGGCCAACAGCTCGGTGATCGCCGTCGAGCTAGCCGACCGGCTGGGTCTGGCGCGCGGCCGGCGCAGCGAGATGCACGGCATCGCCGGCGCCCAGAGCGTCGATACCGTCATGGTCGAGAGCCTGGCGGTCGGGCGTCGCGTCCGCCAGCGCATGGTCCTGTCGGTGCTGCCGCGGGAAAACCTGGATGTCGACGGCATTCTCGGGCTGGAATGGCTGGGCCGGGCCAGCCTGCTGCTCGACTTCCGGCGCCGCCGCATGACGGTGGGCGAGGGGCTGCCCGTGCCTGACCCGACCACCTTCACGGTCAAGGCTCGGCTGCAGAAGAGCGGCCTGACCCTGATCGACGCCTTCATGCCCAGCCGGCGGATCATCGCCTTCGTCGACACCGGCTCCACGACCACGGTCGGCAACCTGGCCTTCTTCGCCGAAGCGCGGGCCAAGGGCGCGATCGTCGGTCCGGTCACCGACACCGAGCTGCGCAGCGTGACCGGGCAGGTGCTGCCGGGGCGGCGGGTGACGATGAGCAGCCTGACGCTGGGGAAGGTGATTCTTCGTCGGGTTCCGATGGTGATCGGACCGATTCACACCTTCGACTTCTGGGGCATGCACAACGAGCCGGCGGTTCTGATCGGCTCGGACATCCTGCAACATTTTGAGACGGTCGCCCTGGATTTCCGGGCAGGCGAGGTCCGGTTCAAGGTTTCCGGGCCTTCCTGGAGCGGTGTCGACTGATCGAACCGCGATAGTTTTTGCAATGCAGCGCCGCTCGGCTTGACCCGACCCTCAGCGCTCCCCAATGGTTGTTTTAATAGGGAGAGCCGTATGCGTCTGAGCGTGAAGATCAAGCGAGAGCTGAAGTTCCTCGGGGGCCTGACCCGTACGCTGAAGCGCGTGAAGTCGATCGCTCCCGACAGCACGAACCTGATCTGCGACGACCTGGAAGCCGCGGTCGACAAGTGGCGCGACCGTTCGGCCATCACCTTCGAAGGCAAGACGGTCACCTACGCCGAGCTGGACGCCATGGCCAACCGCTACGCGCACTGGGCCAAGGGGCAGGGCATCACGCGCGGCCAGACCGTGGCGCTGTTCATGCCCAACCGGCTGGAATACATGGCCATCTGGTACGGCCTGACCAAGGTCGGCGTCGCCACGGCGCTGATCAACAATCAGCTGACCGGCGCGGCCCTGGCCCACTGCCTGAAGATCTCCCAGGCCCTGCACTGCATCGTCGACCCCGAGACCTCGCCCTGCTTCGAGGACGTGAAGGGTCAGCTGGACCGCCACGTGCAACAATGGGTGCTGGGCGTGGCCCACGGCGAGCAGCGCGATCTGGTCAAGGCGCTGAAGAGCTGTAGCCAGCTGCGTCCCGACCGCGAGACCGCCCGCGACGGCCTGACCGCGCGCGACACCGCGCTGTTCATCTTCACCAGCGGCACCACCGGCCTGCCCAAGGCCGCGCGCATCACCCATATGCGCGCCCAGCTCTATATGCGCGGCTTCGCCGGCTCGACCGGGGCCAAGGAAACCGACCGCATCTACGTGACCCTGCCGCTGTACCACGCCACCGGCGGCCTCTGCGCCCTGGGCGCGGGCCTGCTGAACGGCGGCTCGATCGTGCTGCGCAAGAAGTTCTCGGCCACCCACTTCTGGCCCGACATCGTGCAGGAGAACTGCACGATGTTCGTCTATATCGGCGAGCTGTGCCGCTATCTGGCCAACCAGCCCGAACACGAGCTGGAGCGCGCCCACAAGCTGCGCATGATCTTCGGCAACGGCCTGCGTCCCGACGTCTGGAACGACATGCTGGACCGCTTCAAGGTCGGCGAGGTGCTGGAGTTCTACGGCGCGACCGAGGGCAATGTCTCGCTGTTCAACTTCGACGGCCGCCGCGGCGCGGTGGGCCGCATCCCGCGCTATCTGCGCAGCAAGTTCAACATCCGCATCGTCAAGTTCGACGTCGAGGCCGAGGAGCCGATCCGCGGGACCGACGGCAACTGCATCGAGGTCAAGCCGGGCGAGGTCGGCGAGTGCATCGGCCACATCGGCAGCGACGCGCGCTCGAACTATGTCGGCTATGCCGACAAGGCCGCCACCGAGAAGAAGGTGCTGAAAGACGTCTTCAGCAAGGGCGACGCCTGGTTCCGCACCGGCGACCTGATGCGCATCGACAGCGACGGCTACATCTATTTCGTCGATCGCATCGGCGACACCTTCCGCTGGAAGGGCGAGAACGTCGCCACCAGCGAGGTGTCCGAGCGCCTGGCCGGCTTCGACGGCGTGCAGGAGATCAACGTCTACGGCGTCAAGATCGCCGATCTGGACGGCAAGGCCGGCATGGTCTCGCTGGTCACCACGCCGGAGTTCGACCTCGCCGCCTTCGCCAAGCATGTCGACGAGCAGCTGCCGACCTATGCCCGTCCGCTGTTCGTGCGCCTGCAGCCGGCCATCCAGACCACTGGCACCTTCAAGTACCGCAAGATCGATCTGGTCACCGAGGGCTTCGACCCGGCCAAGACCAAGGACCCGCTGTACTTCCGCGATCCCGAAAAGGGCTATGTGAAGATCACCAAGGCCCTTCACGCCAAGATCGAAGGCGGCGCGTTCAAGCTTTAGGCCTTACAGGTAAGGCGCCCACATGAAGGCGATCGTGCCGAAGACGCCGGCGGCCGTGAAGGCGGCGGCCAGTGTCAGCACAGTCGCCGCGACGCTCTTCAGCACGCCGCTCTGGCTGCGCTGGGCCGCGGCGTACAGCTCCAGGATCGCCAGCGGGATCAGGTAGCTGCCGAAGGTCATGACGATGTCGGTCGGGCCGGACAGGGTGTCGTTCATGCCCACGGGCCCGCGATTGACCAGGATCCAGCCCATCAGGCCGACCCGCAGGAACCAGACGCCGCTGACCACCATGAAGGTCCGCATGGCCCAGCGTCGATGCGCCTCGAACCGCCGCTTGAGCGCATGCCGCCAGGCGAAGGCGGCGAAGACCAGGATCAGCACGCCGTTGATCAGGGTGGCGACGGCCGAGATCATCGACAGATAGGTCCCGCGCACGACCTCCAGCCAGACGCCGCTCAGGGCCATGAAGATGGCCAGGGACAGGAAGACCCGCCCGGTCCAGCGATGCACGCGCGGCCACCTGTTGCGCAAGGCCGGGACCAGCTGCATCAGGCCGCACAGCGTCACCACCGAGGCCAGCAGCACATGGACGGCGAAGACGACATTGCCCAGGTCGTCGCCCTTCACATAGCCGTCGATCAGCGGCTTGTCGTTCCAGCCGGCGAAGTCGCCGCGCGCGGTGCGCACGCCGTAGAAGGCCAGGATGAAGCCGATGAAGGCCGCCTGGCCGATGGCGGCGATCGTGAACCAGAGAACGCCAGCCCAGTGCAGGGCGCTCTTGGGCAAGGATGAGATCGACATGAAAGCTCCTGACGCGACCTCGGAGCTGAGGTCGAGGGCAGGGATGGCGACGCTTCGGACGCCGGGTCTCGCCGATTTGGAATTCGGCTAGAGATAATTTCCGCGCCGGGGCAATTTCGGGCGGGGAGGCGCGCATGGCTTGGGCGACGACATTCGGTGGTGCGATCACGGCGACGGGGAAGGGCTCCGGGCGGTTGCGGACCTGGGCGGCGATCGCGACGGTGTCGTTCGTCTGCTACATCCTGGCCCGGTTCGTCGACGGTCGCGCCGGCACAGCCTTTTCGGTCGTCGGTGTCGGGGCGTGCGGCTGGGCCTGGCTGGTCGCCCGCGCCCTGTTCGACCCGGCCGAGCGCGACGTGCGATGGGCGCCGGTCGTGGCCCTGCTCGTCGCGCTCAGCGGCGGGCTATCCGAGCTGCTCCCGGCCGGCGGGATGGCCGGGCGCGTCGCCGGCAACATCTATGCGCTGAGCGGCTCGGGGGCCCTGCTGCTGACCTTCGTCGAACCCTTCCAGCGCTATGGCCGCGACCTGCCGGCTGTCGAGAAGCGGTTCCGGGCCGCCTTCGTCGCCGTCTACGCCGTGCTGGTGGCCGCCTCGGTCCTGGGGCTGCGCGCCGCGAGCGACGCCGTCCAGGACGACCTGGTCAAGGGCGCGTGCGCCGTCATCGGGCTGGCCGCCGTGCTGGTCGCGGTCTGGTTCCGGCAGGCTCACCCCCTGGCGGCGAGGAACGCGCGCCGCGCGCCGACCGAGGACGACGGCCGCCTGGCCGAGCGGCTTCGAAGGCTACTGGCCGATGAGGCCATCGACAGCCGGCCCGAACTGAAGATCGCCGACGTCGCCGCGCGCCTGGGCGAGCCCGAGTATCGCGTCTCGCAGTGCATCAGCACGGTGCTGGGCTTCCCGAACTTCAACCGCTGGATCAACCACTACCGGATCGCCCGCGCCAAGGCGATGCTGGCCCGCACCGACGAGCGACGGTCGATCCTGGAGATCGCCTTCGCCTGCGGCTTCGCCTCGCTGGGACCGTTCAACCGCGCCTTCCGCGATGAGGTCGGCACGACGCCGCGTGCCTATCGTGCGGCGATGAGGACGTCGGGCTAGGCCCCGCAGGTCTTGCCATCCAGCTTGCGCTGATAGGCCTGCGCCAGGCTCAGATACGGCGGCAGGAAGGTGTGCAGCGCCACCGGCTTGCCGTCGCTGGTCGTCCCCGCCACCCCCGCCCGCAGCTCGAAGTGCAGGTGGATGGTGGTGGGCGTGCCGCCGAAGTCGTTGGAGACCTTGCCCAGCTTCTGGCCGGCCGCGACCTTGTCGCCTTCCTTCACCGCCAGGGTCGCCATCTGCATGTGCAGGTAGCGATAGGTGTAGTGCGGCGCGGTCTTGGCGACGAGGGTGACGGTATAGGTCCCGATGTCGGTGACGGTGCCAGCCTCGGCGGCCACGGCCCAGTGCTCGTTCTTCTTGCAAGCGGCCGGGCGGGTGTCCTGGCCCTGGTGACCCGTCCCCGCGCCCGCGGACAGCGGGTTGACGCGCGAGCGGGCCTCGCAGAAATTGTCGCGCCAGGGCAGGCTGTAGTTGAGGCTGTCACACTGGCTGGGCTTACCGGCCGGACCCATGCCGCCGCCCGGGCCATAGACCTGGGAATTGGCGAAGCCGGCCTCGGCCAGCGGCCAGCACATCGTCGGCGACCACACCGTGCGGTCCAGATAGCCGGCGCCCTGGCCGGTCGGCAGCGATCCGGCCGGATTGTGCGGGAAGGTCGCGCCGGTGGGGGCGGGTGGCTCGTCAGGCTGCACGGCCGGATCGGGGCTGGGCGGCACGGGCTCGCTGGACGGCTGCTCGGCCCCGCCGTCGACTGGGGCGCCGTCGGGCTGGGGCCGACCCGGCCCGGGCGAGGGCGGGTGGACCGCCCCGCCGGCGGTCTTGGTGGTGTCGTCGCAGGCGGTCAACGAGCCTGCGGCGAGCAAGACGGCCAAAAGAAAAGGGAGCGCGCGCATGGTCAGCCTCCCAGCCCGGCGGCGGTGCGGGCGGCGGCGCCCATGACCACGGCGTTGGTCTTGCCGACCAGCCCCAGCACATAGTTGTCGTCGGCGCAGCGCGGGTCGGTCGGCGCGTCGCAGCGGATTTCCACCGTGTAGAGCACGCCATAGCGCACGAAGCTGGCCAGTTGGCCGTCGACCGTGCGCTGGACGGTCAGCATCTCGGCCCCACCCTCGATCTTCAGCGGCCTAGTGGCCGGTAGGGGCACGGTGGTCGTGGTCCCGCTCAGCGAGACGCCGCCGCCGGCCGTGTCGGCGGTGATCGTGTAGTAGTCGCCGAAGCTGTAGATCCGCGCCCCGGCCGTCAGCTTGGCGTCGCGCGGCAACAGGATCGGCACGGCCGTACGGTCGACCTCGGCCCGGTCCAGATTGGCGCCCAGGCTCTCGCCCGCGCCGCCCGATTGCCTTAAGGCCCCGACCGCGCCCTGCCAGTCCACCCGGCTGCGCGGCGGGACGACAAAAGCGGCGATGGCGCCCGGACGGATCGCAGGCTGGGCGATCGGCGCGCCGGTGGCGTCCCGCGGCGTCGGGTCTGGCCGCGTCTGGGCCCAACCGAGGGCGGCGCCCCCGATCCCCAGGGCCGCGGCGCCCGCGATGATCCAAGCTGTCAGGTGACGCATCGGCTTCCCCCACAGAACCGCGTTCTTTCAATCCATAGCGCGAAACGGCGAGGTTGTTAACCTTTGTCGTGTGCTGCGGCGCGATTGTGCAGGGCTGGGTTCGTGGCTATATGGCGGAACCTCATAACGGGCCTTGTGTGTTGGCGGCTCGGAAAACAACAGTTCCATCAAAGGGATAGTTTGCCCGCCATGCTGCTCACCATGCTCAAGGCCAAGCTGCACCGCGCGACGGTGACCCAGGCCGACCTCGACTACGAAGGTTCGATCGCCATCGACCGCGACCTGCTGGACGCCTCGGGCATCCTGCCCAACGAGCAGGTCGACGTGCTGAACATCACCAACGGCGCGCGCTTCACCACCTACGCCATCGAGGCCCCGCGCGGCTCCAAGGTCATCGGCGTCAACGGCGCGGCCGCCCGCCTGGTGCAGAAGAACGACCTCGTCATCGTGGTGACCTACTGCCAGATGGCCGCCGAAGAAGCCCGCAACTACGCCCCCACCGTCGTCCTGCTGGACGAGGGCAACCAGATCAAGAAGGCGGCCTGATGCGGCGTCTGATGGTGGCTGGTCTTGTCATCGCGAGCCTGTCGGCCTGCTCGCCCAAGCTGCCGGAAGGCGTCGACGAAAGCGTGCTGGCCCAGGCGGTCGGCCGCTCGATCGGCTCGCCCTCGACCTGCGTGGTGGTGGCCGACGCCAAGGGCAAGCTGGTCTGGCGCGGCGGCGGCTATGTCACCTGCGCCCGCAACCTGCCGTCCTGCGACGGGGCCGAGGTCACGGCCGAGGCGGTGCTGAAGGCCAGCCTGGGCAAGCCGGCCCGGTTCATCAGCTGCCCCAGCCCAGCCGCGCCCGCCAACACCGTCGGCTGGGCCATCGGCCCGGTGCCGACCGGCGAGGGCAAGCCGCAGCGCGGCCTGACCTATGTCGCGGTCATGGAGGGCGATAAGGCCTTGCCCGGCATCGAGATCCAGGACCGGGTCGAACGGGCCTTCAAGAAGGCCGGCTTCTAGACACAAGAGAGCCGCCGCCGGATCGCTCCGACGGCGCCTTTTTCGTGCGCGCTAAGCGGCTGGCTTACTTCGCCGCCTCATAGGTGGCGCTGACGTCCACCCGCACCTTCAGTTCGCCGCCCGAGACGCTGGTCGAGTCGGCCATCTCGCGCTTGGCGGCATAGGCCATCACCGGCATGGGCGGAGTCGGCTGGCTGTAGCCGGCGCCTTCGTTCAGATTGACCAGGCGCACGGCCTTGTAGCCGGTGGCGCGGCCGTAGAGCTCGGCCTTGGCCTGCAGCGCCTTGACGGCCTCCAGACGGGCGGCGTCCTCGGCGACCTGCGGGTTCTTCAGGCCGAAGCTGATGCCATTGATGGTGTTGGCGCCGGCATTGACCGTGGCGTCGACCGCCGCGCCCAGCTTCTTCAGGTCCTGGACGGTGATCGTCACCTGGTTCGAGGCCTGGTAGCCGGTCAGCTTGGGCGGCTGGTTCTGCTCGTAGGCGTACTGGGCGTTCAGGTTCAGGTTCGAGGTCTGGATGTCGCGCTCGGCGATGCCGGCCTTCTTCAGGGCGGCCATCACCTGGTTCATCTGCGCGCCGTTGGCCTTCATGGCCTCGGCGGCGGTCGCCTGCTGGGTCTGGACGCCCAGGGTGATGGTGGCCATGTCCGGCGCCACATTGGTCTCGCCATAGGCCGACAGGCTGAACGTGGTGGCGCGGAAGGCCGCGTCGTTCTGGGCCAGGGCAGGGGCGGCCGCGCCCATCAGCAGCGCGCCAGCCAGGGCAGGCAGGGCGAAGGCAGGCAGGCGGCGAGCGGTCTTGATCATCTTCATTCTCCAGGGCTGTCCGGCGCAGGGGAAGCGTGGCCGAACACCTATGGTTCCTTTGGTGACACTTCCAACCTGAACCGGAGCTTTAAGCCGCGTTCGGCTCATGTTATTCGCCGGCTCTCGCGTACGCTCACCCGTATCCGCGCGGGCCTGTAGCTCAATGGTTAGAGCCGACCGCTCATAACGGTCTGGTTGGGGGTTCGAGTCCCTCCGGGCCTACCAACCTTCTTCGAAGTCCTTATTTGCAATAAACTCTTGTGTATCAAGGGTTTCCGGGTTTGTATCTACATACAAAACGCATACAAAAAATTGGTCTCAAGATGCGGCACAAACTTCCCGGCTTGACGCTGAGAGGCAACACATGGATCGTCCGAAAGGGCGTTCCGGCCGACCTGCATACGACGCTGGGGAAGCGTGAACTGCTGGAATGGCTTGGGACCGGCGACCTGAAGCTTGCCGAAAAGCTCTATCCGGCCGTGTGGAATGAGTTTTGTCGTCAGATTGACGAGGCGCGCGGGATCAAAACACGCGCCGCCGCGCCGCCGCTTGATATCCGCCCGGCCATGATCGCGCTGGCGCGATGGGCCGAAAGGGTGACGTCCCATCCTGAGAACTATGAAATCCCAGAAGCGACCGATCTTACCACCTCGCCACAAATGCTGACGATGATCGAGGGCTATCAGGCTTATTTCGAGACTGGCGACCTTAGCGTGTTGCCCGACGAGTCGCTTCACAATCTGGGTCCGCTGACCGAAATGACCCGCGTGATGCTACGGACTGGCGGGCTGCATGTCGCGCCGGGACATCCGATCATCGCAGCGATGGAGCGGCAGGCCGCATACCATATCTCGATGGCTTACCGGTTTTTGGAGCGCGAGCGTCTGGCCCGTGCGGTCAGGCTTTTGGACCTCGACGACGCTACAGAGCGCGATTTGACCCCTAAGCCTGCCGAGCCCCCGGCGATGAAGCTTTCGGCCCTCTACGAGGCTTGGTTGGGCACGCTGACGGTGGCGGACAAAGAGAAAGGGCGGCTCGCAAACCAACAGCGTCGTCTTGTCGAGACTGTGGGCGACCTGCCAATCAATCGCATCACCAAAGATATGATCTCTGAGCACATGGCGCTCGTCAGCCGTTTTCCGGGCCGTAAGCGTTCGGCGGTGCTGGATGCGTTGCCGATGCGCGAGTTGATTGACCGGTTCGAGCGCGAGAACGCCGAGCGTCCTGACGCCGAGAAGCATGACTGTCTCAAGGCTTCCACCGCGTCGGAATGGTTCGGCGGATACCAGCGGATGTTCAAGTTCGCCGTGGACAAGGGCTGGCTGGCGAAGAGCCCGGTGGAGGGTTTGAAACAACATGTCGTCCGAGGGGGCGAGAGCACGGACCGCCGAGCGTTCGTCAAGGCCGAGATCGAGACGATTTTCGCGACGCCGCTTTTCCGTGGCTATGATCCAACCGCGCCAAAGGGAAGCCGCCACGTCCCCGGTGCCACGGTGACCCGCGACGCCAAGTATTGGTTGCCGATCATCGCCTTGCTTCACGGCGCGAGACTGGCCGAAATGGCTGCAATCCCGCTCAAAGATGTTTGCGTTTCGAGTGACGGTCATTGGTATTTCGACCTGACGGACCGCAAGGCCCGGCGACTGAAAAACGTCACCAGTCAGCGCGTCATACCCCTACATCCGCAGTTGATCGCGCTCGGCTTCCTCGACTACGTACGCGAGCTTCAGGACCGCAAAGAGGTGTGGTTGTTCCCGGATTTGGATCACGAATCTTCCGTGGGGCCGGGCCATGGCTTCAGCAAATGGTGGGGCCGGTGGATGACGAAGGTCGGACTTTCCGATCCTGACATTGCCTTCCACAGCTTCCGACATACGTGGAAACGTCGCGCCCGAGAAACCGCAAATGTGAAGGAAGAAATGCACGACGTGTTGTCCGGTCACATCGGGCAGACCGTCAGTCGGCAGTATGGGCCGGGCGCGGACATCGGGCCTCTTGCCCGAGACATGGCCCAAATCGTCTTCCCTGAACTGACGCTGGAGCGGGTCGCCAGTCCGGCCGCAGCCTGAAACGCCGAACCAGCCGGACCACGGCTGGCAGTCCTAAAGGGGCAGCCTTGCTGGCTTAACGCACGCCAACACCGCGTCGCCGGTCCCGTTCTCGCTGCCAAGCCCAGTGCATCTCCGCAGTGTCTTCGACGCTCGGCGTGATCAGCGGTCGAACTGGTGCCCCGCCCGCGTGGAACGTTCGCCCGTGCCCGCATGTGGGGCAGGGCGGATGTCGGTTCCACGGCGACCACAAAGGGTTTCTGGTCTGGATCAGCTTGGCGATCTGTACATGGGTCAGGACCCGCCAATCCTTGCAAGACGCGCAAGAGACCGAGAACTTTCCGCCGTCAACGATCCCGCCTGCCAGCAGGTCGCCGAGCGTTGAGTAGGCGTTGGGGATAATGACCGACTTGACCATCCCCCATCAATGTACTGAGAACGAAATGGGAACAAGCTGGACTCATCGACGCATCCACAGCTACCTTCCCGTTCCAACATCGAGGGTGGAATGATCGGCAGAAGACACCGACCGCGAGCGGCCAGTAGCCTGACGGCGCTGGGATGGGGCTGCATCGCCTTGTTCTTGGTGATGGTCGGCTTGATCGGCCTCACCGCGTGGCAGGGCTACTACTGATGACTGATCAGCCGGAGGACGACCCGCTCTTGCAGCGCATGTTCGAGGCTTCGATGGGGCAGGCCGACGCCGAGGAAACGGCGGCGTGGCGCGAGATCGCTAAGATGCTTGTCGAGATCATGCCGAGGATCGACCGGATGCTTGCCCGCTATGAGCCAGAGGACCGCCACCGCGTCCTGAAAAGCTGGATGGACGAATGGGTTGCAGAGGAGCGGCCCAAGCACCCGACGCTGCACTGACGTCCGCGACCCACTTCAGATCAACCGGCGTTTTCTCGCCATTGGTAGGCCATTAACGCCGACCATTGCTCAGCCCTAAGCCTTCTTGGTTTTGCCCTTAGCGGCAGGCTTGCGACCCCCCTGACCCAGTCCGAGCGCCTTGGCCATGGCTGACCGCGCTTCGCTGTAGCTGGGCGCCGTCGTCGGGTATTCGTTCGGCAGGCCCCACTTCGCCTTGTAATCCGCAATGGTCATGCCCTGCGTGGTCAGGTGGCGCTTCAGTGTCTTGTACGGTTTGCCGTCTTCGAAGCTGATTAGCGCGTCCGGGGTGATCGACTTGCGGATTTGTGCGGCCGTTGGCTTGGATACGGCCTCCTCCGCTACCACCAAGGCCGTGCCGATACCGTTCAGCGCGGCGTAGGTCGCCTTGATCAGGGCGGGCAAGTCATTCACCGCGACAGTGTTGTTGCCAACGAACGCGCTAACGATCTCGGCTGTCAGAGTGATGGTGTCGATATTTTCTTCGGCCATGTTCGCGCTCCCTCAGAATCACAAGGGCCAACACTGCCACGTCCCAAACACTCGGCAAACAAAAGGGAAGGACGAGGATTTGAGCAGGCCGTTGAGCTGGCGAAAAATCAACCCGCCGACTATGACAAAGACCTCGCCACCGGCTGACACCGATCAAATGCATCACGAATGTTCGTGATCTCATGGTCATCGGAAAATTGATGCGAAACTTGACGAAGTCTCAATTGCGTTGAATTACAGTGATTGAGAATTCAATAGGGAGAGCGATTTGCCGCAATACGTTGTTGTGTTTGATCTGGAGACCATCCCAGACCTTGAGGCCGTTTCTCGGATCAATGGTCTGGTCGAGCACGACGACGCGGTAGCTGAGGGGATCGTCGGCGAGAAGTTCCCGAAGCTTCCTCTGCACAAGATCGCCTGCATCGGTGCCGTCATCGCCGAACGGCTGGATGACCACTGGGCCATGCGGTCGCTGGGCGCTCCACACATGGGCGAGCGGTCTGAAGCTGACCTGATCTCCGCATTCTCCGAGCGCTTGCAGTCGCTGCGTCCGACGCTGGTCAGCTTCAACGGGCAAGGGTTTGATCTGCCGGTCCTGCGCTACCGGGCGATGGTCAATTCCATTCCGGCGCCGGGGCTGCATGCTCGCGCATACTTCAAGCGCTACGACGAGAGCGCCATCGATCTCTGCGATGTGCTCGCGTCGTTTGGCCCGTCGAAGGTGAAGCTCGACGAGCTATGCCGCGTGCTCGGGCTGGCAGGGAAACCAGACGGCGTCGATGGCGGCGAGGTCGCGGCGTTCGTGAAGGCGGGCCGGATCGCCGAGGTCGCCGCCTATTGCGAAACCGATGTGATCAACACCTATCGGGTCTGGCTGCGCTACGAACTGTTCCGGGGCGCGCTGACGGTTGACGAGTTCCAGCGCAGCGAGTCGGCGCTCGCCGACTTTATCCGGGCGCGGTTGGTGGAGAAGCCGCACCTCGCGTTCCTGATCGACGATTTGGACCGGGCAGGACAAGTGCCCACACCGGTCTGAATGGTCGCCTGAGTTACATCCCGCCAACGGCGCCGCGCCCGCCCGGTAGCGCGCGATACAAGGTCGCTGGAGCGCAACCGACCTGAACAGCAACCTCGGCCACGGTCAGCGTGCCTTCAGCGATCAGCGCCTTGGCCACGCGGAGCTTCTGATCGTCGAGAGACCGTGGGCGACCGCCGACACGGCCACGGGCGCGGGCGGCGGCGAGGCCATGTCGCGTCCTCATTCGAAGTTGCTCGACCTCGAACTGCTGAATCGAGGAAATGAAATTGAGCCACAGCTTTCCAGCCGGGGTCACCGTGTCGATTGCTTCGTTGAGCGACCGCAAACCGATTTGGCGTTCGTTCAAGTCGTCCACGATTTCGATAAGCTGGCGAACGTTTCGCCCGAGCCGCGAAAGGGAATGGACGACCAGCACATCACCGGGGCGAGCATAGGTTAGGGCGGCGTTCAACTCGGGGCGGTCGGTTCGCGTACCGCTTATGGTCTCGCTGAAAATTCGCTCCACGCCCGCGCGCTCAAGGGCGTCGACTTGAAGGGCATGGTCTTGGGTGGAAGAGCTGCAGCGAGAATATCCAATCAGCATTCGTTGCCTCATAACTCAACTCACCGCGACGGTTATGCGATGCAAGTTTTGATATACAGTATTGAGGTACAAAAGTCGATAATGGAGGCCGTGATCGGCATCCAAAATTTCTTCTCTCTAATACGATCATATTTGAGAACGAGCGACAGGCGGATGATTGTCCGGGCAGCCACCTATCTATCGGCAGCGGACTCGTCCCGAACTATTTTGCCGATCCGGTCCTTGGCCGCTTGAAAGTACTCGGCATCCTTTTCGATGCCGATGAACTGCCTGCCTTCCAGAACTGCCGCAACGCCCGTTGTGCCGGACCCCGTGCAGCAGTCGAGGACCGTGTCGCCGGGGTGGCTGTACGTCCGGACCAGATAGCGCATCAGATCAACCGGCTTTTGGGTCGGGTGGATCGGTGCTGCTTCGGAGGCAAATCGAAGTACCGAGCTCGGATAGCCGGTATGCGTCTGGACGGTGGGGGCTCCGAACTTCTTGCCGATGAAGGTGCCTTGCGTGAGCCCGTTGGCCCGGCGCTTTGGCGTCGGAAGCGGTTCAAGACCTTGCGGATTGAAAGTCATTTGCCGACGGCTGCGGTGCTTGCCGACGATGACGCCGGGCGAAAAGACGACGACGTCTTCGTGCCATTTAAGCGGCATGTGCTTGGCATGGAGAAAGCCTGTTGGGCGGGTTTTCTCCCAGACAAGCGAATATTTGAACCAGCCCAGATTGCTTGCGATCAGTTGCGTCGTGAATGGTTGGGTGGCCGTCATAATCACCGCGCCGGTGGGCGTGAGGATGCGGCGGAACTGCTCCCACAGGGCTGCCAGTGGAATGGGTTGATCCCAGTCCAGACCCAAAACGGAATACGGAATGTCGGTGAGGATCGTATGTACCGATCCGGCTGGAAGGGTCGGCAAAATGTCGAGGCAATCGCCCTCGTGAAGCTGAACATCGAGACCGAATGCGGATCGAGGCGTCAGTTCCGGCGCCAGCCCGAGCGACATCATCGCGCCGGTCAGGCTCCTGACAGAGCCTTGGCCATGTTCGATTTGGACAATGGTCGGCTTGCTCACGCCTACAAGCGCGGCGAGCGCGGACTGCGTCAGTCCGGCGCCTTTTCGCGTCCCCGCGATCCAAGCCCCCAGCGTCAGCTTGGTAGGTTGGCCGACGAATCGCCCGTTTAGGATTCCTGTCGCGCGTAGGAGCGGGGCGACAGTTCCTCCGCCTGCCTCAAGCTGCCGGAGGGTGGCGATGTCCATCACGGCTGCTGATGCCAATTCGTGCTGGGTCATGCGGCGATGGCGCCGAAGCGCTCGCAGGCTCGCCCCAAGGCTATCGGCCCTGTTGGAGGTAGTAGTTTCGTTGACCTTTTGGGCGGCATCGAACGGCATGCAGACGCCAAAAGGCGGTAGAATCCTTTACTTTATATTGCCGCGACCGACCGCGTCGCGTTCCGCCGGTGCCGATGGCCAGCAACCGAAATCGGCGGCCGATTACGGATGGGCGACGCCCGAGAGTTGGCCCTTGTGGATACTCGATCCCTGAGCCTTGCTTTCGGGTGACAAGGCCGACGGCGCCTCGTAGTCATGGCGTCGCCAGCGACGCCCACGCTCCAGCCGGGCGCTGCTTGCTTGGGGCCGTCTGACAGGAAGCCAATCGCGCATGAACGCCGTCGAGATCGAAGAAGCCGTTTCGGAACTCGCGGCGGCTCCCTTCGACGCGGCCGAGTTTCCCTTTGCCTTCCTCACTGCGTTCGCTGCCAAAGAAACGACAATCAGGCGGCTACGCGCTGGGGCAAGCAACCTCTCTGACCTGTCGGGCGGCGTCCTTCAGCGCGACAATATCCACATCGCCGTCGCCACGCCGGGCGCGGTATCCGATACCCTGAAGGCGCTGAAGGAGAGTCCGGCTACCGCAAGGTGGAAGGCGAAGTTTATACTCGCCACGGACGGGGACGCCTTCGAGGCGGAGGATATTGAGACTGGCGAATTGGTCGCTTGTGGCTACGCCGATTTTCCAAATCACTTTGGCTTCTTCCTGTCATTGGCAGGTATCACCACAGTCAAACAAGTCCGCGACAGTTCTTTTGATATTCGCGCTACCAGCCGCTTAAATCGACTATATCTGGAACTTCTGAAGGACAACCCGGACTGGGGCACTACTCAGCGACGCCCTGACATGAACCATTTCATGGCGCGCTTGATATTCTGCTTCTTTGCAGAACACACCGACATATTCGATGGCGAGCGCCTGTTTACCGGAACTGTTGAGCGCATGAGTGCGAGTCAGCAGCAGAGCACGAACACTCATGAGGTGATCGGCGAAATATTTCGGGCCATGAACACAGCCGCTCCGGATCGGGACAAAGCCGATCTGCCGCGTTGGGCTGGAAATTTCCCCTATGTGAACGGTGGCCTATTCTCCGGCAGTGTCGAGGCTCCGCGTTTCAGTAAGATTGCGCGCACCTACCTCTTAAACATCGGTGGTCTCGACTGGACAAAAATAAATCCAGATATTTTCGGGTCGATGATTCAGGCAGTCGCTGATGAAGAAGAGCGCGGCGCTTTGGGGATGCACTATACAAGCGTTCCAAATATCCTGAAGTTACTTAACCCGCTGTTTCTTGATGACTTGCGTTCGAAGCTTGGCGAAGCGGGCGACAATCCGAGAATGCTGTTGAACCTTCGTCGTCGAATGGCGCGGATCAGGGTTTTTGACCCGGCATGCGGCAGCGGCAATTTCCTCGTCATCGCTTACAAGGAAATGCGAGCCATCGAGGCCGAGCTCAATCGTCGGCGCGGTGAGCACGGCCGCCCTTCAGATATTCCTCTGACCAATTTCCGAGGGATCGAACTGCGTGATTTCCCCGCTGAAATTGCACGCCTCGCGCTGATCATCGCCGAGTTTCAGTGCGATGTCCTATATCGCGGCCAGAAGTATGCGCTGGCCGAGTTCCTCCCGCTCAACGCCGAGAACTGGATAACCTGCGGTAATTCCCTCCGTCTGGATTGGCTCAGCATCTGTCCTCCAACGGGGGTCGGTGTGCGGGTGGTGGCTGATGACCTGTTTGGTACGCCGTCAAATCAAGCAGAAATCGAGTTCGAGAACGATGGCGGAGAAACTTACATTTGCGGGAACCCTCCGTATAAGGGAGGGACTGAACAAAATGCTGAACAAAAAAGCGATATGGAAGCTGTCTTTGGTTCTACATTTCCAACATGGAAGTCGTTCGACTATATTTTAGGGTTCTTTCACAAGGCCAGAAATTTCCTTGATAGTTGTGAGGCGTCCGCTGCTTTCGTCACTACAAATTCAATTTGCCAAGGTGAGCAGGTCTATCGTTTCTGGCCAAGTTGTATCCGAGATGGCGTAAGAATATCCTTCGCGATCACTTCGTTCAAATGGTCAAATCTGGCGAGCAAGAACGCCGGGGTTACGGTGTGTATTGTCGGGATCGAGAGAAACCCGAAAGCAATCCGTCACTATGACGGTGCTGGCGGCCTCGTGCGGGATGTCGAAAATATCAACGCTTACCTCGTGCCATACGGCGACGTATACGTGAAAAATGAAACTCACCCGCAAAACGGAATGGCGCCAGTCGTCAATGGTAACAAGCCTGCCGATGGCGGAGGACTGATCTTCAATTCGGCGATAGCGGCGACGTTACGGTCGGCGGCGCCGGAGTACTCTCATACGATACGGCCGTTCTTTGGAGCGCATGACGCAACGCATGGATCAAGCCGATTTTGCATTTGGGCAAGCCGTAGAGAATACATAGAAACGAGAGAAATAAAAGAGTTTGGGGATCGCTACGCAATAGTGGCCGAAATGCGGGGCGACAGCGACAAGCCATTAACGCGCGATGGCGCGGACTCTCCTTTCGAATTTCAGCAAATTAGACAGACGGGCGAAGAAGTCGTGTTTCAAATACCGCGACATTCTTCTGAGAGTAGAGAATATTATCCCGTAATAGCTTTACCAAAAGGAGCCATTGTCGGGGATGGTGCGTTCTCATTCTACGACCCCCCTATATGGAATATTGCTATATTTGCGTCTCGGCTCTCACTTATCTGGATTGGTGCAGTCTGCGGGAAAATAAAGACAGACTTCAGATTTTCGAACACGCTCGGTTGGAATACATTTCCTGTTCCTGCGCTTACGGAAAAAAACAAAGCCGATCTAACCCGGTGTGCTGAAGATATTCTATTGGCGCGAGAAGCGCATTTTCCGAAGACCATTGCCGAACTCTATGCCCCGGAGGACATGCCGGTTGATTTGCGCGACGCGCACGAGCGCAATGACGAGGTGTTGGAGCGCATCTATATCGGGCGGCGATTTCGCAACGACACCGAGCGGCTGGAAAAGCTGTTCGACCTCTATGCCAAGATGACCTCGAAATCGGTCACGAAGAAGAAGTTGAAAGCCGGGGCGAAAGCATGACTGAAAAGGTGAAATCGGTTCCGTCCGTCTCGGTATCTTACGCCCGGAATGGCAGTTCAACGAAGGCCAACTCCCTCGGCATGCGGCCGATGCAGGAGCGCGCCTATGAAAAACGCGGCGAGCAGTATCTGCTGATCAAGTCGCCCCCGGCGTCGGGCAAGAGCCGCGCGTTGATGTTCATCGCGCTCGATAAACTCACCAATCAGAGCGTCCGACAGGCTCTTGTCGTCGTTCCTGAGAAGTCCATCGGCTCCAGCTTCAACGACGAGCCCCTGACGAAGTACGGCTTCACAGAGGATTGGCACGTTGAGCCGCGATGGAACCTGTGCAACGCCCCCGGTACTGACGGCGGTAAGGTCAATTCCGTCGGCGCTTTCCTCGAAAGTGACGACAAGGTCTTGATCTGCACCCACGCTACCTTTCGTTTCGCGGTTGACCGGTTTGGCGTCGAGGCGTTCGACAATAGGCTGATCGCGGTGGATGAGTTTCACCATGTCAGCGCCAACCCCGACAACAAGCTTGGGCAGCACCTTGGTGCCTTTATGGCGCGCGACAAGGCTCATATCGTGGCGATGACCGGGTCCTACTTTCGAGGCGATGCGGACGCGGTTCTGGCCCCGAACGATGAGGCGAAGTTCGAGAGCGTTACGTACACGTACTATGAACAACTGAATGGATACGAGTATCTAAAGCATCTCGATATCGGATATTTCTTCTATTCCGGTGCCTATGCGGACGATATCTTGGAAGTGCTTGATCCGGATAAGAAGACGATCATTCACATTCCCAGCGTCAACGCACGTGAGAGCACAAAGGATAAGATAAGGGAGGTCGAGCACGTCATTGAGGCGCTGGGTGAGTGGCAGGGCACCGACCCGGCGACAGGCTTCCAACTGGTCAAGACCGCTGACGGCCGTGTCCTTCGCATCGCCGATCTGGTCGATGACGACCCGGCGAAGCGCGACCGTGTGTCGGCCTCGTTGAAGGATGCCGCCCAGAAGAACAATCGTGACCACGTGGACATCATCATCGCGCTGGGCATGGCCAAGGAGGGCTTCGACTGGATTTGGTGTGAGCATGCACTCACCGTCGGTTACCGCTCCAGCCTGACCGAGATCGTGCAGATCATCGGCCGCGCCACCCGTGACGCCCCCGGTAAGACACGCGCGAAATTCACCAATCTGATCGCCGAGCCCGACGCCTCCGAAGGAGCTGTGACGGAAGCCGTCAACGACACCTTGAAGGCCATCGCCGCCAGCCTGCTCATGGAACAGGTGCTCGCCCCGCGTTTCGAGTTCAAACCGAAGAACCCCACCAACGTCGCGGCGCCCGGCTTCAGTTACGGCGAAGACGGCTACGATCCCGACAAGTGCAACGTCGGATTCAACGAGGAGCAGGGGCTCTTCCAGATCGAGATCAATGGCCTTGCCGAACCCAAGAGCGAGACGGCTGCTCGCATCTGTCAGCAGGACCTGAACGAGGTGATCGCCGCCTTTGTGCAAGACAAGACGACCATCGAGCGCGGTTTGTTTGACAGCGAACTGGTCCCTGAAGAACTGACCCAGCTTCGCATGGGCAAGATCATCAAGGACAAATACCCGGAACTGGATGACGAAGATCGGGAAGCTGTCCGCCAATATGCCGTCGCTGCACTGAACCTGACCCAGAAGGCCAAGGAGGCCGTACTGGGCGATGCTCTGGGGATAGGCGAGCCTTCGGTGAACACGGCGTTTGTTGACGGTGTTCGGAAGTTTTCGCTCAGCGTCACTGAACTGGACATCGACCTGATCGACAAGATCAACCCGTTCGGCGAGGCCTACGCGATTTTGGCCAAGGCGATGAGCGAGGAGAGTCTGAAGCAGGTCGCCGCCGTGATCGCCGGTAGACGCACAACGCTTACGGTCGAAGACGCGCGCGAGTTGGCCAAGCGGGCGCTGAAGTTCAAGCTGGAGCGAGGCCGACTGCCGTCCATCACTTCCGCTGACCCGTGGGAGAAGCGCATGGCCGAGGGCGTCGCCTTCCTCGCCCGTCTAAAGGCGGAGGCGGCGCGTGGCTAAGTTTACCGACGAGGATGAGGCCCTCCTTGCCGAACTTGGCGTCGAGGTTGAAGCCAAGAAGGACTCGGGACGGGCGCCCCGTGATGAGCGGGTCATCGCGGGCTTCGAGGAAATCCAACAGTTCGTGGAAACCCATGGCCGCGTCCCGCAGCACGGGGAAAACCGCGACATCTTCGAACGCCTCTACGCAGTCCGGCTTGATAGGCTGCGGGAGCAGGCCGATTGCAAAACGCTACTCGAGCCCTTCGATCATCAGGGCATTCTCGGCGGAGCCGAGCCTGCCGTGTCCGGTTTTTCCGAAGACATGGATGACGACGAACTGCTGGCCCAACTCGGGATCGACGACGCCCCTAACGACATCACTGAACTGCGACACGTACGCTCCGTGGCCGAAAAGCGGGCTGCGGAGGAGATCGCCAACCGGGAACGCTCCGAGGACTTCGACCAGTTCGAACCCTTGTTCGACCGAGTTAGGCAGGAACTGGCGTCCGGTGTTCGCGTGTCTCGGCCATTCGTGAAGGATGCCGGATTCCTGAAAGCGGACATCACTCAGGGGCAGTTCTTCATCGTCGGCGGCCAGACCGCGTACGTCGCGGAGGTCGGTGATACCTTTAAGGCTCCGAATGGTGAGGCCGACGCACGCCTGCGCGTAGTCTACTCCAACGGCACGGAGAGCAACCTTCTACTCCGATCCCTCCAGCGAGCCTTATATAAGGACGAGACTGGCCGCCGGATCAGCGAGCCGTCCGCTGGGCCTCTGTTTTCAGGGGAGCAGGAAGACCAAGATCAGGCCAGCGGCACGATCTACGTGTTGCGGAGCAAGTCCGACCACCCGCTCGTCGCCGCCCACCGGGATTTGGTGCACAAGATCGGTGTCACCAGCACAGGTGTCGCCCAACGCATCTCGGGCGCCCGGCTCCAGCCGACCTACCTGCTGGCGGATGTGGAGGTCGTCGCGACCTATGAGTTGTTCAACATCAACCGGGCTAAGCTGGAACACCTGATCCACCGCATCTTCGACCCGGCCCGCCTCGACATCGAGATCAAGGATCGGTTCGGCAATCCGGTGGTCCCGCGCGAATGGTTTCTTGTGCCCCTCTTCATCATCGACGAAGCAGTCGAGCGGATCAGGGACGGCACGATCACCAATTATATCTACGACCCGAAAGCCGCGCGTCTGGCGCCGGAGCGTACTGGGGGTTAGCGCTCGGCCTCGGGCGTGTGCCGTAGGCGGGTGGTAGGTCGAGCTAACAGGCATTCCGATGTGACGTTGGGGGCAGCAGCACCGTTTAGGCGTGTGGTGTGAGCGCTTCATCGTCCGGGGTGATCAGATCGACAGGTGAGACCTTCAGCGCCTGTGACAGCTCCCAGAGCGTCAGGACGGTTGGATTGCGTTTGCCCCGCTCCAGATCGCTCAGATAATTCTGCCCGACACCGGCGACGACCGCGAAGTCCTCCTGCGTGAGGCCGCGCTCAAGCCGAAATTTTCTTACGTTTCTGCCGACGAGTTTCCGCATGTCCATACGGGCACGCTTGGCGTTCACTCGCCGTCAAGTTTATCTACTATAGTAGATATTTCTGGCGGCGAGATGGCCGCGCTCAGATGGGGAAGCGGACATGTCTACGTGCCAAGGGCGGATGCCGGGGCGATCAGGCAGTCACGGTACGTCACTCGCGCGATGCGAAAAATGCGGCCATGTCGGCTGTCGTGACCCCAAGTGCAGCAATGCGCTCGTCAACGGCTACATCCGATGCGTGCGCTGTAATTCCAACGCCATCCGCACCTTCTGACAGGGGGCCGTGATGGGGTACTTTCAAAAGCTGGCCAGCAACTTCGCGGATCGGATGGCCTACGGATTTGGCAGCCAAGCGGCTCTGGGTCGCCTAACCCTTGCTGCCGCGACGAACACGCTGATGGCAGGGTGGAAGCGCTACGCTGGCCGTAAACGCATCCGTGAGCCTACTGTGGGCGACCTTCTGCATTTCCTCCAAATTGAGCATGGGATCGAGATTCCGCCCGACGCCGTGGCCACGATCTTCGGGGGAACGACGGCGGTGCGGGTCAACATCGAGGCCATCATGCCGCGCATCGCCGACATCCTGATCGACGACGGCTTGATCGATGTCGAGTGGGGGCAACAGTAGTGACGTCGCTCGGCAAGAGAGTGCTGACGGATGTGATCCTCGCGGCGATCTTCGCTCGGTACTGGGGTTCCATCAGGTGGGTGTTCTTCTTTTTCGGCGCGGTCTTCGTGGTCGGCGTCGTCAATGGCGCCGTCGGCGACTTCCGCGCGCATGGAATGGGGCGGGAGGTCGATCTCGCCCAGATCGCGGTCCAAACCCACGTCAACGACCGGCTCGGTCAGGTCTATTGGGATGTTCAGAACAAGTCGGCAGACGTGGTCGGCAGCGTTCAGATTACCTGCAAATCGAACGGATATGAGCGGGTGATCGCGCCTGACGAATACATCGAGGCAGGCCAGTCGGCATCGGGGGTCTATGAGGACTCGTCTATTGGCTATGACACTGTTTGCAGGCTGACGAGCGCAATGGGTTACCGCAAGTAGGGTCCGTCCTGCACATGAACGGTAGCCGGAGCGAGCGACATGCTTTGCATAAATACCGGCATGATCGACGACCTCTACGAAATGATGGCCCATCGCGGCCTGACCCATTCACGGCGGCACTTTTCGACCGAACTGCTCGGCGCCGCACATAACTATGCGACGGCCAATCGAGGCGCCCGCCCTTCGGATTCAGTGCTGATTCATCTGATCCGGTGGCTTTATGACCGGCGCCGGTATGTTCTGGCGCTTGTCTGCATCCAGATGTTGCTTTGGCCTGATAGGCCAGACCGGCGGCTATGGCGCTGGCGATGATTTGGAACCACTGGGCGTGTGTCATGCCCGACGATGGAGGCGCGGCCCTCAATCAGATCATGACCGCGATGCATCGAGACTGCCATTGGGTCACCGAGCCCGAGGTGATCGGCTACATTGTGAAGGTCACAAACCCAACGGCCCTGATCTACCTCCGTTTGGCGCTTGATGGGACGCGCGTGCCGATGCTCGGGGGCGACGAACTGCTGATCGCAGTCGAGGATCGCCCCGAGTGTGAACGGCTACTTCGAGAGCAGTGCCCGTCTTACGTCGAATGGTCATGTTTGACCCACATCGCCACCGGCACTGCCGGTGCGCGCGCGCGACTTCACGACCTTCACGCCCAACACCTCGACAGTCGCCGTCACGCCCAGTCCGCCAGTTCGAAGCTGGCACCTTCGAAGCGGATGTAGCGCACCATGGCCTTGCCTCGAACAAGCCGGGGGCCGTGGGCGACAATGTAACGAAGCGCACCTGACGACATGGCCGCTCCCATCGCCCAGAGCGCGTCTATCGGCATGGCCGCAAACACAGAGAACTGGCTCTTCCCGACGTCTACCGCGCCAACGCCGTACGGCCCGTCCTCGGACTCGCGCCGGTCTCGCCGGTCAGTCGCAAGGGCGCGGTCTCCAAGGATGCTGAGCTGTGCGTCTCTTCCGGCGAACCGGGCCGGGTGAAGGCATCGCGCTTCGATCTTCCAGACCGGGTGTTCGCTGTAGGGGTCTGGTTCGTCGCGGCGAACGGTCAGCCCGAAGCTGTATGACGCCGATGATGAGACGATCTCGAAAACGAAGGCCTCGTTAGCCTCCAGCGCCACCTTGCTTCTTCTGGCCATGGCGATCCCCAATCGGTGGAGGGATTGGTAGACCGGCATACGCGGTCTGGAAATCTCGCCGACTTGTCGGCGCGGCCATGAAGCGTTTCAGGCTGGGGCGACGAACTGGCGGCTCTGTCCTTGGTCGATCAGATAGGGGCCGCTGACGCGAACCTGCTCTCCCGCCGCCGGGGTTTCGCCGTAGTCCTGCAAGAGCGCGACCTCGGCGCCTTGTATGGCCTGATCAAACGACCTCGGCCCCAACGTGTAGATCACCTGCGACCGCCTCAGATCGGCGAACTCGACCAGATAGAAACAGCCTGAAGGGAAGTCGGGGGATCGGGACATGGTGAGGCACTGTTGGAGGGTTGCCGATATTTATCCGCACCAGCCGACGCCCACGTCGGACAGCAGGGCTTGGCCATCAAATCAGATGTGTCGCGGCCCCAGTTCGTTGTGCGGGAAGCGGAGCGGCACAACCTTCAGCGTTGCGACGTGCCGGGCCGCAACCCATATGGTGTAGCTGAGCCGAAGGGGAGGAAACCATGGCGACGGTCAATCTGGGCACTGTGATCACCATCGACCCGAGTAAGCGCGACGAGTTCGAGGCATGGCGGGCGACGCTGTCGCCGGTCGATCAGCAGCGGCTGTTTGTGACCGAGAAAGCCGGGCAATGGTTCGTGACCGCCAACGCCCCCCAGTACGAACACATCCGCGCCAACTTCTACAAGGCCGACTGATGAAGTTCTTCGTGCCCCACGCGGACAGCCCGGAGCAGTCCGAAACCGTATGGAATGCGACGCGCGATTTCCTGTTAGCGCAGGGCTTTCACACCGAGCCAGAACGCTACGGCCGCATCGTGTTCCGCCATAATGGCAAGCCCTACGACCTGAAGGTTGGCGAAATCCATCCCGACCTTGGGGAAGAGGTGCTTGTCATCCTGAAGGGGATCGCGCCGTCACCGCACTACATCTGCACCGCAAACCGGGGCGTCGCCCGTGGCGATCCGTACTTTGTCGGTTCTGACGGCACGCGGCTCATCGAATTCCTACCGGCGGACGCGGGTGCGGACCCAGACGCGGATGACTGACGTCGTCGCTGAAGACGAGTTCACCGAGGTCGATACCGCAGGTTTCCGCGAATTGGTGGGTGACGAGTTCTTCAGCCACATCATGGAGAACGCCCATTACCTCGTGATCTTCCGGGTTGCGCGGGCCGCCGACCACTACAACAGGGCTCTGAAGCTGGCGGGCATTGACGAGCCCATGGGTGTTCTGCGGCTGATCACGGCCGAGGAGGAACTTGTTGTCGCGATCTTCCGGCTGATCGCCCTGAAGGCCGACCAGTACCCCGACCCCGGCGTGATCCTGAAGCGCTACCAAGATCACCGGGTGAAACAGTCCTTCTTCCCCACGCTGGTTCAGTTCTGGTTCGCTATGGAGGGAATGTTCACGAAGGGCATCACCATCACGGATGCACCGCACGTCCGGTGGGCTTACAAACCGGCCATAAGCGATGGCAAGTTCGTGCTGAACATCCACGACGAGAACGACAGGTTCCTGATCGCGGCCGACCCTGTGCGGCAGTTCTTGACGCGGGAGGACCTTGCCCCCGAGGCCGTGGTCGAGGCGATGTACAAGGATTTCTGCGACCAGACGCAGGAGCGCCATGGCCAGCCGCTGACCCAGTTCATTCAAGGTCGGGCGGACTACCGGAACAAGCTGCTGTACGCCTACGACGACGTCGCCAACTACGTCATGGACGAGACCTTTGAAGAGCTACACGGCATTTTCAAGAAGACCTTCAAGGGTTTGCTATTCGTACTCGCGGCGCTGGTGGCGAACGAGCCGGTGAGCCCGACATGGGGCATCGTCAGCCAGTTCTTCGGCCTCTATCAGCAGGTGCTCGCGGATTTGGGGATCGGAAAGGCGCCCGCGCCGAACGAAGCGGTCGCAACGGATGACTACTTCGTCCTGAACCTGACGGCTGTGGATTAGCCGCAGGCATCAAGATCGCGGGTGAATGCGTTTGGAGCGCGAGCTGCGCTCCCGCTGACCTCGTCGAACCGCTCCGGCTTTCGCCTTCGCTCTTTCGCCGTCGGTCGGCTTTCGATCTGGTGATCCAGTCAAACCTTAAGTCGAGCAATCAAGTTTTCGAACCCTCTATCCGGAAGGGAATAGCATTATCCCCCCCCTGAGCCTCAGAGCAGATTGCTTAGAGACCCAGAGGGGGAAGCTTGCAGTAAAAATCCGTGTAGGTTGTTCTGCATTTCATACGCGGCATTGCCGGTTTACCCGGCGGCTGGTGGTTTTCCGAGACCCAGCATAAGCCTGCGCGCATCCTGTCCACTACACCTGAAAGGGGATACTTTGGGATGGTCGGATGGTGCGGGTTTGGTCCCAGTTTCACCAGCCGATCTTGTGTATCGGGTTAGTGTTTTGACAAAAACGGTTACCCAGTTTGATCTGGGCGCGTCGTCGCACAGCTTATGAAAGGACTGCGCGAGACTGATCAGATGCGGGCCATTACCGCAGAGCTGATCATCTTTTTGTACCTTTCGGCGTTTCCGCCAATCCGAGGGGCCGTCTTTAGGCTCCCCGATTACAGGGGAGTTCCGCCTCTTGGGCCGCTCTGCCAACCGGTTACCCCAAGGGCCGCGCTACACGGCGCCCACGGAGCAGTTCGATGTTTCCGGGGGGATGACCCGTCACGTTTACATCCCTGAGCGTATCACTTTGCCAATATGCTTTGCCAAGACGGTGTTTAATGGCCACCGACACGCCTAATCTGGACGGTCGTTTTAGTGGAGGTCCGGACGGGCTGCCAACAGCTTGGCGATTTCGTCCGGGGTGAATTTCTTGGCGGGCGCCTCATGCTTGGCAGGGACCCGGCGTAGCGTCTTCGGCTCGTTGTCCATCAGGTTCTTGACGGTGAGCTTACCGACCTTCGGCTTGCGGGGGCCACGGGCCACAGCAGCTCGGATTTTGGCCTGAGCCGCAGCGTGGGCTCTATCGGGGGCAGGGCGGGTATGACGCATAAAAAAGGCTCCAAGCAGCGGGCGGTCTGCTCGGAGCCTTTAGATGCCGTGGTCGTGCCCGTGGCATTGTCTGAAGCTCGTGAACGGCACCGCCCGGTTCGTTCGTGTTCTTATTTATCCATTGTGCCGATCAGGAAATTCGCGGTCCATATTTCCGCGATGCCGAGCTGCTGCGGCCTTCGACGTGCGCTGCTGGGTGGCCTCATCAGCCTCAATCATGTTGGTTCGCGTAAGCGCGGTCATCATCGCTGCAACGGCGATCCCCACTATGCGATTTGGGCAATCCTCGAACTAGGCCGAGGCACCGCTCGCAGGCCGTTCGGCGGCTGAAGTCGGTAAACGCAACTGTACTTGCTCGGCAGCACAGTTCGAAGTCGAGGATAGACTGTGCTTCTAACGGAAGTATCCGAATCAAGTTGAGTAAGTATCTGAAAAACTTAGGTAAACGCGGAAAATATCGTTGACGAATTGAATAAAAATCCGTATAAAGCCGCATACTTTACCGGCCTTCGAGGCTAATTTTCCAAAGCGATTGAACTTCATTGTTGCTGCCTATGCGTGGTGCATAGGCGGTGTTTCATAAGTCATGGGAGAATTAGGTTTGATCGGAACTGTTGTTGAGAGTTTTGAACTCGTGTCGGCCAAAGCATATTCACAGCCGGAGGCGCGCGAAGAGAAGAGCCGGATAGAGGAGGCCTTCCGGGCTGGCCTGATCAGCTACGACAAAAAGCGTGGTCTGAAGATGCTCGTGACCAAGCGCACGACGGGTCAGGTGCCGGTGCAGATCGTCGAGCCTAAGCCTGCCGCCAAACTGGACGTAGACCGGACCACGAAAATTGAATGGTGTGACCACACGTTCAATCCGTGGATGGGCTGCACCAAGGTGTCCCCGCTATGCGACCACTGCTACGCGGAAACGCTCGTGGCGACCCGCTACGGCTGGGCGAAGTGGGGCGCGCCGGGCGAGGGCAATGGCACCCGCGTTCGTACCAGTCCGGCGAACTGGCGAAAGCCCGTTGCGTGGGATCGCAAGGCGAAGGCGTCCGGAACACGCCCGTTTGTCTTCGTGGCCTCGCTCGCCGATGTGTTCGACAACGCGGTAGACCCGGCATGGCGCGCCGACCTGTTCGAGCTGATCCGCGCTACTCCTCACCTCGTCTACCTACTGCTGACGAAGCGGCCGCAGAACATCGCCAAGATGGTTGCTGCGGCTGGCAGCCTGCCGTCGAACGTCGCCCTCGGCGCCTCGGCCGGTACTCAGGTCGAAGTAGAGCGCAACGGTGCCACCATGACCCGCCTTAAGAGCGAGATGTCGCCGCTGTTCGTGTTCCTGTCCGTGGAGCCTCTTTTGGAAGCCGTGGATATGACGCGGCTGGAGGCGTTCGCGCAGCTCGATTGGGTTATCGTGGGTGGCGAAAGCGGCCGTAAGGCCCGACCCATGGAGCTGAATTGGGCGCGCACGATCCGCGATCAATGTCAGGCGGCTGGCGTGATGTTCAACTTCAAACAGGTTGGTGCCCGGCTCGGCCACGGGGCGGACACGCTGGACGGTGTCCGTCACTTCGACCGGCCGGAAATCAATCAACTGGGCGCTAGGCCTTCAACCACGCCGACGCCAAAGGCGTTGCCCCTCCCGGCCTCGCTGGAAGAAGAGCCTCGCGCGGCGTCGTGGCGGGAGGGAGACAAGCTTCTCCCGCAGAACTGCCTTCTCGTCACGATGCCCGCCGATGAAGTTGAGGAGTACGAGGCCTCCCTAAGTTCCATGCAGATCGCCTACCGCAAGCGCCTAAAATTTACGGCTGGCTCGATCTACGTGTTCGATGAGCAAACCGAGTACGCAAAGGGAGCCCTCGTGGCCCGGTCTATGGTTGGCGGAGTACGCCTCGCACAGGTCAACGAGGTAACGCTGAAGTGCCTTGAATACAGTAATCGGAAAAAACACTGTCACAGTGACGGCCAGCTCTATGAGAGATTGTGGAATGTTTACAATCAGAAGGTTCTGGCGGAGCTAATGCCGCGTCATAGCCCGCGCGCGCACAAAGCATGGGAAACTACTTGCTATTGGCGGGGTCTGGTCCGCGATGGTCACGCCACGCTCAACGTCCGCGTCTTCTTCAGGATCAAGGGCCGCAACGAAATGGTTTCGGAATTAGCGGCTAACCAGCAGCACGCTAAATCAGTCGCCGCGCGGTTGGTCCGTCATGTTTCGCGCGAACATTTCGACGGGCAGCCGATTAAGCCGCAGATCGAGTTCGTGAGAATAGCGCGCGCCGCATAGTCGTCGTGACGCGCCCGGCTACGCTGCCGCGTGGCTATGGAAATGTCTGAAAGGCCATCACTTCGATGACGCCGATTATCGGCTACGCCCTTGGGTGTGGCTATCGTTCTCACTGGGCTCCAGCAATCCGCTGGGCTCGGGAAGGGCAGGCGGTGTGGCTCTCCGCCGACCTTAAGCTATGCGCGCCGTAGTCCTTGGTCACCGCTCTCCCGGAAGCTTGAGTCTCCGGTTCCGTTCTCGCCACCACGCATGATGTAGGTCTGATTGGCCTACGCCCGTGAAGCTGACTTTGTATGTGCATACAAAGCGCATACAAAGTCAGGAAAAAAAGTTCAATAAAATCAACAAATAGGTAGGCCTTGGTTCGAGTCCCTCCGGGCCTACCACTTTCCTCCGAGGGTGAAAGTTATCCACAGGGTGGGGTGTCGAGCGCCCCCTCCGTCTCGCTGCGTATTCGCAGCGATCCACCTCCCCCGCAGACGGGGGAGGATGACGTGTCTTCTTCTCACCCGTGAAACGGGGGAGGTGGCCCGGAGGGCCGGAGGGGGCGCTTATTCCCGTACTTTTTCGAGTCCGCTCTCGTAATTTCAATCGCTTACACGGAAGCGCACGTTTCTTATCCCCGGTGCTCCGGGCGGCCTCATGCTTCTCCCCATGAGCCAGACCCAAACCCCCACCGCCTCGCCCGCCGCCGAATGGTGCGCCCGGATCCAGACCAAGATGATGGCCGCGCTCGACGAGGCCTGGAGCGCCGCCGAGCGCAGCCAGGATCCCGCGGTGATCGCCCGAGCGCGCGACCGGGCGCGGCTGTGCGGCCAGTTCGCGGCCACGGCTCGCAAGATCGCCGCCATGATCCCCGCGCCCAAGGCCAGGCCGGGCGCTCTGGTCGCTGACCTGGAGACCCAGGTCGCGGCTTTGGAAGCCGGGACCGGTCCCGGCAAGCCTCCGGCCGCCCAGGCCGTGGCCATGCAAGCGGCGCTGCGAAAGTTGGGACGCTGATAGTTCCTCATTTGTTCTCATTTTCGACGCTTCATGATCGTCGCGAGTCTGCGTCAATCGCGGACGCATGGATTTCCAACACCGATCGACTCTTCGGCTCCATCCCGGCACATTTCTTAACGGCGAGGCCGCTTCGAGCGCCTTTGAGCCGTCATCCAAAGATCTCGGGCTGGAGGAGGCCTCGATGGAGTTCGATCCCGATCGCCTGCACGCGATCGTGGGCGCGCTGGGCGGCGTGGCCGTCTATGGGCTGGTGCTGGCCGGCGCGCCGGAAAACCTGACGCGGCGTGCGGCCCTGCGCGAGCTGCTGCTGCGGCTGGCCTGCGCTACGCCGGCGGCCGTGATCCTGGCGGTGTTCTTCGTCAAGGCGGCGCTGCCGGTGATCCCGTGGGCGCCGCTGCGCGAGGCCTATCTGTTCGGCTTCATCGTCGGCGCGTTCAGCTGGGAGCTGCTGCCGCTGCTGTTCCGCGTGGTCAAGCGCCGCGCGGAACAGCGGGCCGAGAAGCTCTAGAACTTGCTGGGAAACGCCTTGGCCGTCTTGGCGTCGTTGTACATCGCGCCCGGGCAGTCGGCGCCGTAGGCGGTGGCGGTCTCGGCCAGAAAGGGCCCACGGCCGGCGTCGCCGTTCAGCGCGCGGCACGAGACGGCGGTCTTGTAGACCACCGAGCCGTCGCGGCTGAGATCGTTCATGAAGATGTCGAAGGCCAGGTCCATCAGGCCGCGCGTGGCGGCTGCCCGGCGGACGGTCCCGTTAAAGGTGGTGGGGATGGCGCTGTCCGCCGCGGTCTGGCGAGGCACCGGCACGGGACCGGCCGCGGCGCCGGCCGCGCCGATCACGCCGCCCGCCAACATGGCTTCGAGGTCCGTGAACCGGCCCGCTGCAGCGCCTGTGGCCGCGGCGGCCGAGAAGGCGGTCGCAAAGCCCGGACCCCAGCGGTCGGGACCACCGATCGACGCGGCCTCCAGCCCGCCGATCACGCCGGCGATCGGGGCGTCGGCGATACTGACGACATGGTTCTGGTTGACGTAGTAGCCCAGGCCCACGCCCAGCAGGGCGCCGCCGAGGGCCGAACGGGCGATCTCGGGCGTGGCGCCGGTCCAGTGGACCCTGTAGCCGGCCTCGACGGTCTTTTCGCGCACCAGTTGGCCCGTGCGCCAGCGCACCAGGCGGAAGGTGACGCGGGCCGTGGCCAGCTTGTCGGTCCCCCACCAGACGTTGGGGCCGCGCAGGTCCTCGAACGTGGTGTAGAGCATGTACTCGGCGTCGAGGCGCGAGGGGGCCAGCATTTCGGCGCGCAGCAGGTGGCGGTTCAGGCCGCCGGCGACCTCGGCCCGGGTCGGGCGCGTGGTGATTATGTCGCCGCCGTCGAACCAGCGGAACTCCGGCGCGCCCTCGACGGCCTGGACGGTGACGTTGCGATAATAGGGGCGGGCGGGCGAGGCCTTGGCCACAGCCAGGGGCGGCATCGGCGGCTGGCGCAGGGCGGCGACCTCGTCGCGCGAGGCGCAGGCGGCCAGCAGGCTGGTTCCGGCCAGCAGAACGGCCAGACGTACGGACATGGTCGGCATCGATGAGCTCCCCCAGAGTTGGCGGCACTATCCCGCGCAATCCTAAAGAGAGCTTGAAAGGTGGAGCTTGGGGTCCTCAGGGCGAGGTGAAGCGGTCCGAGACGAACTTGGCCAGGCGGCCGGCCAGGAACGGCGGCGCGACGTTGCTGAGCGTCACGACCATGCCTTCGCCGCCCTCGATGATCCGCAGGTCGCCGGACATGCCGGGCGCCATGCCGTTGTGGCCGAGCATGGTCCGCGCGCCGGGATAGACGGCGACGCCATAGCCGAACCTCATGCCGGTCCCGTCGTCGAAGCGGCCGGTCATCATCAGCTGGCGGTGAGTGGCGTCCAGCAGGCGACCGTCATGAAGGGCGACCACGAACTTCAGGAAGTCCTCGGCCGTCGAATAGCCGCCGCCGGCCGGCGTGCCGCGCCAGGGCAGGGTGGCGACCCGCCGCACGCCCGTCTCGTCGCGCTCGTAGGCGACGGCGCGGTCGGGAACGTCCTCGGTTTCGGGCGCGAAGCCGGCGCCCGTCATGCCGGCCGGCGCGAAGACGTGGTCGTGCATGTAGTCTGGATAGCTCTGGCCGGACACGACCTCGACCATCCGGCCCAGCAGGATGAAGCCGTAGTTGGAATAGTCCCACTGGGCGCCCGGTTCGAAGTCCGGGGCGCGGGCGCCGTAGAGGTCGATGAAGTCCTGCGGCGTGCGCAGGGTCTCGCGCCGGGCGTCATAGTCCGGCCCGAAGATGTCGCCGGCCCCGCCCGTGTGGCTCAACAGGTGGCGAGCGGTGACCTTCCGGGCCCAGTCGGCGTTGGGATAATCCTTCAGATAGGTGATCAGCGGCGCATCCAGGTCCAGCTTGCCGGCCTGGACCAGCTGCAGCACGGCGACCGCCGTGTGCATCTTGTTCATCGAGCCGACGCGGAACTTCGTCGAGAGGGTGTTGGGGATCTGCCGCTCGCGATCGGCCCAGCCCTGGGCGAAGGTCGCGAACGGCTGACCCCGCCGCGCGACCAGCACCACGCCGGAATAGTCCTGGCCCAGCTCGGCCAGCCTTCCGGCCAGGGCCGTAGCCAGAGCGGCGTCGGTCAGCCGCGCGGGTGGGGAGGGCGGGGCAACCTGGGCCAGGCACGGTGTAGACAGGGCGAGCGCCAGGGCGACGGCGAGGACAAGGCGCTGCATCGGAGCATCCACTGAAGGTTGCCGATGGTTCGCCCGAAGCGCTGGGCGTGTCTATCGCCTTAAACCCCCTCGCATCCCCCGCGCGCCGCGCTATATCCCCGCCATGGCCGAAGCGTTCAACGACATCACCCTCTCCGCCGACAAGGCGACCCGCTATGCCGAGGTCGCCGACGAGATCGCGTCCGTGCTGGATGGCGAGCCCAATGTCACCGCCCGCATGGCCACCGTGGCCTCGATGCTGGCCAACAGTTTCGACCACTATTTCTGGACGGGCTTCTACGTCGTCGATCCGGCGAAAGAGCGCGAACTGGTGGTTGGCCCATACCAGGGCACGCTGGGCTGCCTGCGCATCGCCTATGGGCGCGGGGTGTGCGGAGCGGCAGCGTCTACGGGTGAGACACAGCTTGTCCCGGATGTGCACTCATTTCCGGGACATATCGCCTGCGACGGCCGCTCGCAGAGCGAGGTGGTGGTGCCGGTATTCGGCCCTGACGGCCAGCTGATCGCGGTGTTCGACGTCGATTCAGACCGCCCCGCGGCGTTTGACGAGACCGACCAGCACTGGCTGGAGACGATCCTGAGAACGACGTTCGGCTGAATGTCGGCCTTCTGACAGATGGCCTGACGATTGCAGGCCTTGGTCCATCTTTCCCTAACCCGCCTCGGAGTAGGACAGATGGACATGTTGGACGTCGAGACCCTTCACCCGAACCTGCTGAGCGCCGACGACGTGGCGCTGTGGCGGAGCCTGGCGAGCGCCGGGCGGGGCTTGGGCAATCCCTTGCTGGGACCGGACTTCGCGTTGGCCGTCGGCCGGGTGCGCGAAGATGCGCGCGTCGCCGTGGCCCGCCGCGATGGCCAGACCTTGGGTTTCCTGGCCTTCCACCATCGTCCTGGCGGTCTGGCGCGACCGATCGGTTCGCCGCTGTCGGACTATCACGCCCTGGTCGGGCGCCCCGACGCGGACCTGCGCATCGAGGACGTGCTGCGCGGCGCTGGCGTCAGCCTGTTCCGCTACACCGGCCTGATCGATCCGCACGGGGTCTTCCCCGCGGCAGGACGCACCGAGCGCACGGCCCATGTGATCGATCTGGCCGACATGAGCGCCGAGGCCTATCTCGAGGCCGTCCGGGCCGAGAGCCCCAAGAAGATCAAGAACTACCGCCGGCTGGACAACAAGCTGGGCCGCGAGGTCGGCGAGATCCGACTGGTGGCCGGCGATACCTCGCGCGAGGCCTTCAACCAGCTGATCGACTGGAAGCGCGCTCAGCTGATCCGCACGGGCGGCCACGACTTCCTGCGCGCGGACTGGACGCGCGAGCTGATGGCCGACCTGTTCGTCCAGCGCGACGGCGATTTCCAGGGGCTGATGATCTGCCTCTATGCCGGCGACCAGCTGGTGGGCGGTCACTTCGGCGTCCGTTCGGGCGAGACCTATCATCCGTGGCTGGGCTCGATGAACCCGGCGCATGCGGCCTGGTCGCCGGGGCAGATCTTCTTCCTGCGCGCCATCGCCGCCATGCCGGGACTGGGCCTGAAGCGCTACGACCTAGGGCCGGGCCACGACCACTACAAGCGCGCCTACGCCTTCAGCGCGGTGACGATCGGGGAGGGCGCCGCGACGACCGCCAACATCGCCGGCCGCATGGCGATGTCGGTCGAGAGCGCCTGGAACCTGGCCGGCGCCCATCGCGCGGGGCCTGTGGGCCAGCTGCGTCGACGCATGGAGGCCATCGCCAGCACCGAGCTGACCATGGGCGGCCGGGTGCGGGATTTCGTCGAAGCGGTCGCCGCCAAGGCGCAGCGCCGCCAGGGAGAGCATCCGGAGGCCTGATGGCGCGCGTGACGATCATGATCCCGACCCAGCGACGCCCCGACGGCTTGGCCGTCGCGGCGCGCTCGGTGCTGGGCCAGGCCGGTGTCGATCCCGGGGCGCTGGAGCTGGTGATCGTCGACAACGACCAGGTCCCGTCGGCGCAGGGCGTCGCCGAGGATCTGGCCAGGACCGCGCCGTTTCCGGTTCTGTACATTCATGAGCCAAGAGCCGGCGTGGCCTTCGCCCGCAACGCCGGCATGGCCAAGGCGTCCGGCGAACTGATCGCCTTTCTGGACGACGACGAGGAGGCTCCGGCCGGCTGGCTGGCCGGACTGATGGCCGCGCAGGCGCGCTTCGACGCCGACGTGGTGTTCGGTCCTGTGAAGACCCGCGCCCCTGCCCATGTCGTCGAGCACCGCGACTATCTGGAGCGCTTCTTCTCGCGTGAGGGACCGGCGGAGGCGACGATCCTCGACCGCCACTACGGCTGCGGCAACAGCCTGCTGCGCCGCGCGGCCCTGCCGGACCCGGTCGCGCCGTTCTCGGAAGAGCGCAACCACATCGGCGGCGAGGACGACATGCTGTTCGGCCACATGGGCGCGGCCGGAGCGCGCTTTGCCTGGGAGCCGGCCGCCTGGGTCTGGGAAGAGCCGGTGCTGTCGCGCCTGAACCTTCGCTACACGATCGCCCGCGCCTTCGCCTATGGCCAGGGGCCGACCTCGCATTGCGCCGCGGCGATCCCGCGCGACAACGCGGGTGTCGCGCGCTGGATGGTCATCGGCCTGGGACAGGCGGCCGTGTTCGGGAGCGTGGCCGGCTTCAAGTGGCTGACCCGCGCGAGCGACCGCGCCGAATGGCTGGACCGCGCCGCCCGCGGCCTGGGCAAGACCCTGTGGTTTGGCCCCTTCAAGATCGGATTCTACGGGAGGACCGCATGAGCGTGATCACCGACTGGACGCCGGATAAGGCCAAGGCCTTCGGCCAGGAAAACCTGACCTTCAAACACGGGCTGCACGAGCGTCCGATGTTCGACGACGAGGGGCTGGCGCGGCTGCTCGACCTCTATCCGCGCGACAAGCTGGGCGTCTTCACCATGGGCGAGGACCCCAAGGCCTGGACCACCTGGCGCAAGGGTTCGGCCGGCAATCTGACCGGCGACCAGCTGCTGGAAGGCGCCAAGACCGGCCGCATCTGGCTGAACCTGCGCCAGACCAACGACCACGTGCCGGAATACGCCGCGCTGAGCGACGAGATCTTCGCCGACAAGCAGGCCCACGTGCCGGGTCTGCGCACCTTCAAGCGCGATGTCGGCATGCTGATCAGCAGCGCCAACGCCCAGGTCTTCTACCATCTGGACGTGCCGCTGGTGTCGCTGTGGCAGATCCGCGGCCAGAAGAAGGTCTGGGTCTATCCGGTCGCCGACCCCTATGTGGGCGACCTGGCGCTGGAGAAGATCGTGCTGCGCGAGACCGCCGAGCAGTTCGCCTTCCAGCCCGAATGGGACAAGGGCGCCCAGGAGGTCGTGCTGACCCCGGGCGACATGGTCACCTGGCGCCAGAACGCCCCGCACCGGATCGAGAACGGCCCGATGCTGAACGTCTCGATCTCGATCGAATTCATGACCCCGCCGGCCCTGATGCGGGCCAATGTCATCTACGCCAACGGCGTGCTGCGGCGGCGCATGGGCATGAGGCCGCGCATCCAGGACGGCTTTGGGCCGACGGCGCTGGGCAAGCTGGCCGTGGCGCGCGGGGCCAAGGCCCTGGGCCTGCAGACGCCGCACGTCCGGCATCTGCCGGTGACGTTCGGGCTGGACGCGGGGCAGCCCGGTGTTTTGATTGACCGCCCTCAAGCCTAGCGCTTGCCCACCGCACCGCTTTGCCCCACTTCTTGGCCGATGAGTAAAGCGGTTACGATCGAATTGGGGGAGGGCGTCGAGCATGACGCCCGGGCTTTGCGCGACGCGTTCGGGTGCTTCACCACCGGCGTCACCGTGGTGACCACCATCGCCGAGGACGGCCGCAAGGTCGGGCTGACGGCCAACTCCTTCACGTCGGTCTCGCTGCGGCCGCCGCTGGCCCTGGTCTGCGTCGACCTGAACTCGGCCAGCCTGCCGGCCCTGGACGCCGCTGGGCGCTTTGCGGTCAACGTGCTGCACGCCGAGCACCAGCAGCTGGCCCGCCAGTTCGTGCAGAAGGACGTCGACCGCTTCGCCGGCATCGAGACCGAGACCTGGCGCACGGGCGTGCCGATCCTGCCCGGCTGCATGGCCAATTTCGAATGCGAGACCCACCACGTCTTCGACGCCGGCGACCACCGGGTCTATGTCGGGCGGGTGGTCAAGCTGCGCTACGACCCCGACCACGAGCCGCTGGTCTATCTGCAGGGGCGGTTCCGTCGGGTGCATGTCGACGCGGAATAGCTGTGCGTCCTTCGAGGCTCGCCTACGGCTCGCACCTCAGGATGAGGATGGTGGATTGCCCTTGTTTCCCTCATCCTGAGGCGCCCGCGTAGCGGGCCTCGAAGGACGCAAGGCGCTGGTGGCGAATTGCCAGTGAAATAGTATCGACGCCAAAGAACAGTGTCAGGGAGCATACCATGCGAGACATCGCCCATTTCGTGAACGGCCAGGCCCTGGTCGGGAGCTCCGGCCGGTTCGGCGACGTCTTCAATCCCAATACCGGCGAGGTCCAGGCCCGGGTTCAGTTCGCCACCGATGCCGAGCTGGACGCCGCCGTCCAGGCTGCGGCCAAGGCCCAGATCGGCTGGGCCGCGACCAATCCCCAGCGCCGCGCCCGGGTGATGTTCGAGTTCAAGCGCCTGATCGAGCGCGACATGAACAGCCTGGCCGAGATCCTGTCGTCCGAGCACGGCAAGGTCATCGCCGACAGCAAGGGCGACATCCAGCGCGGCCTGGAGGTCATCGAGTTCGCGTGCGGCATCCCCCACATTCTGAAGGGCGAGTACACCGAAGGCGCCGGCCCCGGCATCGACATCTATTCGATGCGCCAGCCGCTGGGCGTGGTGGCGGGCATCACCCCGTTCAACTTCCCGGCCATGATCCCGATGTGGATGTTCGGCATCGCCATCGCGGTCGGCAACAGCTTCATCCTCAAGCCGTCGGAGAAGGATCCGACCCTGCCGGTCAAGCTGGGTGAGCTGATGATGGAAGCGGGCGCGCCCGAGGGCGTGCTGAACGTGATCCACGGCGACAAGAGCGCCGTCGACGCCATCCTCAACCACCCCGACATCAAGGCCGTCAGCTTCGTCGGCAGTTCGGACATCGCCCATTACGTCTACCAGACCGGCACGGCGAACGGGAAACGCGTCCAGGCCATGGGCGGGGCCAAGAACCACGGCATCGTCCTGCCCGACGCCGACATGGACCAGGTGGTCAAGGACATCTCGGGCGCGGCCTTCGGCTCGGCCGGCGAGCGCTGCATGGCCCTGCCGGTGGTGGTGCCGGTCGGCAAGAATACCGCCGACGAGTTGCGCGAGCGGATGATCGCCGAGATCGCGACCTTGAAGGTCGGCGTCTCGACCGACGCCGACGCTCACTACGGCCCTGTGGTCAGCGCCGCGCACCGCAACAAGATCGCCGACTATATCCGCCTGGGCCAGGAGGAGGGCGCCGAGCTGGTGGTCGACGGCCGCGACTTCGCGCTGCAAGGCTACGAGAAGGGCTTCTTCATCGGCCCGTCGCTGTTCGACGGCGTCAAGGCGGGCATGAAGACCTATCAGGAGGAGATCTTCGGCCCCGTCCTGCAGATCGTGCGGACCGAGACCCTCGAAGAGGCCATGCTCCTGCCGTCGCAGCACCAGTACGGCAACGGCGTCGCCATCTTCACCCGCAACGGCCGCGCCGCCCGCGAGTTCGCCAGCCGTGTGAACGTCGGCATGGTCGGCATCAATGTGCCGATCCCGGTGCCGGTGGCCTATCACACCTTCGGCGGCTGGAAGCGCAGCGCCTTTGGCGACACCAACCAGCACGGCGTCGAGGGCGTGAAGTTCTACACCAAGGTCAAGACGGTGACCGCCCGCTGGCCGGAAGGCGATGTGGGTGACAGCAGCTTCGTCATCCCGACGATGAAATAGGCGAGGACTTGGCGATGCTGGTTAGACGTTCGTTCCTGGCCAGCGCCGCCGCCTTCGCGGCCGCGCCAGCTTTCGCCCAGACCAAGACGGAATGGGCCGCCATCGGCCAGTACGGCGACAAGGCCGCGCCGCTGACGGTGTTCGAAAAGGACGGGGTGCTGCACGTCGACGGCGCGGGCCTCTCCTCGGCGCGGCTGACCGGGCAGGGCGGCGGTCGCTACGCCATCGCCGGCGGCGGTGAGCTGGTGCTGGAGAAGGGCGCGGTACGTCTGAACGGCCAGAGCCTGGCCTTCCACGACTTCGGGGCCGAGACGCAGGACGCCATCCACGCCGCCGTCCGCGCTGATCCGGTGGCCCTGCGCCAGCGAGCCCTGGCCGCCACGCCGCCGGTCGAGACCGAGCCGCGTCTGCCGGCCGATCTCGTCGACCTGACCACCGTCGATCCGCGCATCAAGCTCGACATCCGCTATGCGGGCTCCAACAACTTCATGGGCATTCCGCTGTACGAGCGGGCCGGCGCCTATCTGCAGCGCCCGGCCGCCGAGGCTTTAGGCCGCGCCCAGAAAGCGCTGGCGGCTCAGGGCTATGGCCTGCTGATCCACGACGCCTATCGGCCCTGGTTCGTGACCTGGATGTTCTGGGAAGCCACGCCGCCGGAGAACCACGCCTTCGTCGCCAACCCGGCCAACGGTTCGCGCCACAACCGCGGCTGCGCGGTGGACCTGACGCTGTACGATCTGAAGACCGGCAAGGTGGTCGACATGCCCAGCCGCTACGACGAGTTCTCGGGTCGCGCCTATGCCGACTTCGTGGGCGGCACGAGCCAGCAGCGCGCGGCGCGAGCGATCCTGCGCCAGGCCATGGAGGCCCAGGGCTTCGCCGTCTACACCGAGGAGTGGTGGCACTTCGACTACAAGGACTGGCGCAATTACGGCGTCGGCACGCAGACGTTCACGCAGCTGGCTAGCGCCAAGCAAAGCTGACCACGGCCCAGCCGTAGGAGCGGATCTTCCAGCCCTCGCCCTCGCGCACCTGCACGAAGGTCCAGCCGCCCAGCTCCTCGAACGGCGCGCCGTCGCGCACGCCGGTCCAGCGGGTGGGCAGGGTGAAGTGGGCGACACCGTCGGCGACGGCGAAGTCCTGCGCCCGCTCGAACGCGTGGGTCAGCTCCTCCATGGCCGCGACGTGGCGCAGCATCAGCGCCCGCCATTGGGCGAGACCCGCCTGGCCGTGGAAGCCATAAGGCGGGAAATTCTCCAGGATGACGACATCCTCGCCGGCCGAGAACACGCCATCGAGCAGGGCTTCGTCGCCGGTTTCGAGGAACCGGGCCAGGGCTTCGGGGCCGGCCATCAGGGCGGGATCCAAGGACATCGAACTTCCTCACCATGTCATCCCGGAAGCGCGTAGCGCTATCCGGGACCCAGGGGCAAGCGGCAGTGCGGTGGGCCCTGGGTCTCGGCTCTCCGCTTCGCTACTGCCGGGATGACGAGATGAGGGTGTTCAGAAGCAAAGCATCCCGCGTCGCCGCGCCGAGCTTGGTGTTGTCGAAGATGCACCAGGTTTCGGCCTCCTCCGCCAACCGTTCCGCCAAAACGTCCAGCACCTCCGGCTCATAGGCGCTCTCGTAGATCACCGGCGATCCGTGCAGCCGGCGATAGGTCAGGCCGCGCCAGCCGCCCGGTTCGGCGGCCTGCGGAACGACCGCCGGATCGGCGGCGACGCGGGCGACCTGGAAGCTGGCCAGCAGGTCCTCGGGCTCCGCGGCAAACCAGGTCGCGTGGCGCGGCTCCAGCACGGTTGGGGCGTCAGTCGCTTGGCGCCAGGTCGCCAGGAACGCCTCGACGCGTTCGGCCTCGAACTTCAGGCTGGGCGGCAGTTGCACCAGCAGCGGCCCGCGCTTGTCGCCCAGGCCGTCGGTCTCGTGGAGGAACCGCGCCAGCAGGTCGTCGATCTCGACCAGCCGCCGCTCGTGGGTGATGGCCTGCGGGACCTTGATCGCGAACCGGAAGCCCGTCGGCGTGCTGGCCGCCCAGCGCTCATAGGTCTTGCGCTGGTGCGGGCGATAGAACGACGAGTTGATCTCGACGCAATCGAACCGCGCCGCATAGCGCTCCAACCCGGAGCCCTCGACCGGGAAGTCGAGCTCGCGCGGGAAGCTCCAGCCGGCCGTGCCGATGCGGATGGTCATGCAGGATCAGCGCGCCAGTTCGCGCCGGGTTCAGCCGCGTGGCTTCCAGGCGATGACGTCGGCGCTGTGGCCCACGCCGGCCTTGGCGCACATCTGCCGCACCGGGCACGCCCCGCAGGTCGGACCCTCGTGCGGGCACAGCATCTGGCCCAGGCCGCGCTTCATCAGCCAGTGCAGCTCGAACAGGTCGTCGGCGGTCCAGGCGTCCGGCGCGAGGCTCATCAGCGTGTGATAGGTGTGGGTGGCGTCGCCTGCGCTGACCCGGCCGATGCGGTTGGCGCCCCGGTCGACATGGGTGTCGACCGCCAGGGGCCGGCTCGCCAGGGCGCTGGAGGTCAG
>CAZRPD010000018.1:0-46864 GCA_964601775.1 uncultured Caulobacter sp.
GTTAGCCCCCTCCGGCCCTCTGGGCCACCTCCCCCGCATCGCGGGGGAGGATCTAAAGGCTACCGCCCCACCACCAACCATTTGAAGAACGCGAACCCGCCCCACAGCACGGTGATGGCCGCCAGCACCGGGCCGACGCAGATGGCGGCGAACGCGCCCAGCATGGCGGCGGTGGACAGGCTGCCCGACAGGTGGCCGTCCGCCTGAACGCCGGCCCAGAACAAGGCCGCGCAGGTCACGATCCCCAAGACCAGCCATCCGCCCGGAAACGAATGCTTCTTCATACGCACTCTAGACTTCATCACCACGCCCTCTCGTAGGGATGTCTTTTGCGAAGATGCGTGACAGCTGTGTTCGGGAAACTAAAAACGACCCCTAATTGGGGTTAAGGCTGTCAGCGCCTCTTTCGTGCTCAGGCCGCGTCCGCAACCGCCCGCCGCGCCAGCAGCGTCTCAGCGACCGCGAAGGTGCGGGCGTTGTCGACGTCGATGGCATGACTGCCGTCGGCCAGCACCACCGGCTCGACCTTGAGGCGGAATCGGCGCCCCAGACGCGTCAGCGCGCCCTTCAGCGACAACCGCCCCATCAGCATCAGGACGAGGTTGATCGGCCCCAGGGCCATGACCATCCGCATCGGCTTCTTGGCGAACTGCCCGCCGCTGCGGAAGCTCTCGGCCGCCGTCGTCGCGGCCGGACCGGCGAAGGCGTAGAGATTGCAGTTGGAATAGGCGTTGTCCGAGAACCGGTAGAATCGCCGCTGACCTTCCGGATGGGCCGCCATCACCGAGGCCTCCGTCGCCATGGCCAGCGTGACGTCGGCGCCGGCGCGCAGCGGCGCCAGCACGTCCAGCACCGCGCCAGGCGTCAGCAGCACGTTGTCACCGGTGGTCACCAGCAGCGGCAGGTCACTGACGCCCTCGGCCGCGGCATAGACGCTGTCGGCCAGGTTGTTGGCGGCCGGTACGTAGTCGATCTGCAGCTTTCCGCCATGCGGCAGCACCGCGTCGATCAGGGGCGCAGTCGCCGGCTCGACCACGATGCGCAGGCGCGTAAGGCCCGGCGTCGCGGCCAGCGCATCGACCACGTGGCGCACCAGCGCCGCGCCCTGGATCTGGACCAGATTCTTGTTCACGACGCCCGCGGCCTCGGCCAGAGCGTCGACGCGACCGGGGCGCTGACCGGCCAGGATGACGCCGACGAAAGGCTCAGGCTGCGACGACATCGAACGCTCGCTGGATCAGGTCCTGGCGTTCCAGGCTCTCGGTCAGGATGGTCTCGATCAGTTCTTCGTGGCTCCAGCCGATCTGGCGGGCGGCCATCGAGATGGTCTTGCGGGACCACAGATTGCAGTTGAGGTTGACCTCAAGGAACTGGACCTCGCCGGTAGCCTCATCGAGGCGGAACTCGAAGCGCCCGTAGTCGAAGGGCATGAACTCGCGCATCATCACTCGGGCGCGCTCTTCGGCCAGGCGCAGGATCGGGCCGTCCTCCAGCGGACGGATCTCGTAGGCCTGACCGTCCGTCAGATTGCGCTTTTCCGCATAGGTGCGCAGCAGCGACGGGTCGGCCTGCTCGACGATCTGGGTCGGCAGCACGAAGGCTTCGCCATCCAGGGTGATGGCCGAGATCTCGATGTCGTGGCCGTGGATGAAGCGCTCGACGATGGCGTCGTGGCCCTCGGCGTGCAGGCGGACCACCGCCGCCCGCACCCCGGTCCAGTCATGGGCGTCGCTGACGCCCCAGCTGGCCGACGAGGCGTTGGGCTTGATCACGAAGTGGTCGCCTTGCGGGCACTGCGCCTCCTCGATCGGCGCGCCGCGGCGATAGACGGCCCAGGGCGCGGTCGGGATGCCGCGGGCGACGGCCGCGCGCTTGGTCAGGTGCTTGTCATCCGACAGGCCGCGCAGGATCGGGCTGGCGCCCAGATACGGCAGGCTCAGGCGATTGCACAGCAGCGGGGCCAGCATCTCGGAATTCAGGAAGCCCGCGCGGTTCAGCAGCGGGAACAGGAAGTCGACGTCCGGGCGCTCAAACAGCACACTGTAGTCGTCGGCGACCGTCAGGTTAACGCCGATGTCCTCCAGCGTCTGGCGCATTTCGCGGTGATAGACCGCGTGGGTGCCGTCTTCGGGGTGCGGCGCGCCGGTTCCCTTGGCGTGCTTGGCGATCAGCATGATCCGCAGGTTGCGCTTGGCCTCGAGCGGAAGGCTGCGCGGACTCGCAATATGAGCCTGAGCGAAACGAGTCATCTGGGCCTCCCCAGGCTGGCGTCCGAAAAGAGCCCCCTCTTTTCGATCCGCCTTGTCGGATGACGAGCTTCCGAGCCTAAGCGCGCCCTGTGACGGTCGCGCTAAGGTTTAATGGCAAGATGATAAGCCAGCAGCGCGCCATAGCGCCCGGTCGCCAGGCCCTGGCGGGCGGCGCGCTGGGGCATCAGCACGCCGGGCTTGCCGTTGGCCTCGATCAGCACCGGGCCGTCGGGCGTCAGGGCCACGTCCCAGCCGATCAGGGCGTAGTCGGCGAAGGTCTCGGCGTGCGCCCGGCGCACCAACCCCTTGGCCGCGGCCCAGTCGGGCAGCTTGCGGCCGATGATCGCCGCGCCGGTCACCGGGTGGGTCGCATGGTCGCCGCCGCCATAGCCCTTGCAGGCCAGTCCCAGCGTGCCGACCGGCAAATCGACGGCCGAGATCAGGCCGCCGGCCTTCATGTTGTCGACCCGCGCGCCCTGCACGGAGGCGAAGCGGAAGGTGGCGCTGACCACCTCGGGCGCGCCGATCTCGTCGATCATGGTCACGATCCGCACCGTCGGCAGGGCGTCCAGCGCCAGGCCCAGCAGGGCCGGATGGGTCTGGATGCGGTCCTGGACGACGAAGGCGCCGCGCCCTTTTGGCAGACGCGCCGCGAGGTCGGCGGCGTCCGCGACCCGCTCCAGGATGACCACCCCGTCGCCGCCCTCCCCGTCTGCCGGCTTGACCACCAGGTCGCGGCCGCCGGGCTCGGCCCTCATCGTCACCCGGCCGTCCTTGACCAGGGCCACGGTGCGCGGATGCGGCAGGCCGGTCTCCTCGCAGCGCGCCTGAAAGCGGACCTTGTCGGCCAGCACGCACGCCGAGGTCCAGCCACGCGGATTGATCTGCTTGTTCAGCGCCGCATCCTCGAACCGGCGGACATAGACGTCCAGCTGGTCCGGGGTCTCGATGCGAAACAGCGCCAGGTCGTTGGGATCGGCGAAGCGGTCTCGCGCGATCGCGATCGCCCGTTCGCGCCAGGTCGCGTCCAGGCCGAACTTCTTCTGCACCTTGGCCGCGCGCCAGGGGATCCAGGCCTTGAAGGCCAGGCCGACCACCGCGTCCAGGCCCGCGCGCAGCGGCCCGCGCCGGGCGCGCCTGCGGGCGTAGTGAGGCTCAAGGCAACGGGCCGAGACCGGCGCGCCGACGCCCGGATAGATCCCGTAGGCCTTCTTCAAGAAATAGAACTGGTCGTAGCCCATGCGTCCTTCCCCCGAGGGGAAAGGACTAGCGAGCGCTTGTGACGTTTCTAAAAGCGCGGCCTAGCAAGCTTGACCATAAACCAGCGGCCTGCACACGCCATCGACATCCGCAGGCGGCTTGACGCCCGTCAGAGCGGCGATCGTGGGCGCGATATCGACCGTGTCCAGCGGCAGGACCCGTTCGTGCGGGGTCGCGCCCTTCCACCAGAACAGGATCGGGATGCGGCGGTCGTAATCCCAAGGGCTGCCGTGGGTGGCGACATAGGTCGCGCCGGCGGTAGCCGGGATCCGGTCGGGCTTGAAGGCGATCAGGATGTCGCCCACCCGGCCCGGATAGGCGCTGCGGCGCAGGCGCTCGACCAGAGAGATCTCCTCGGGCGAGGTGTCGGCGGGCGCGGCCTCGGCGGTCAGGATGGCGTTGGAATCGAAGGCCCCGGCCACGACCGGATCGCGGTTCATCAGCATCAGCGCGGCGGCGGTGACGCGCATGCGGTCGGCCAGCGACGGCGTCTTGCCGTCGGGGCCAACGACATAGATCTGGTCGATGCCGCCCTCGGCCAGCAGCGGATCCCAGGTCAGGCCAAGATCGGTGCGCAGCTGGGCGTTCAGCTTGGCGATCCACGGCTTGCCCAGCACGCGCTCGGTCCCATAGCCCTCGCCGTGCAGGCGCTCGGCGAAGTCGGAGCCGCCGTGGTCGGCGGCCAGGGCCACCAGGACCCCGCCCTTGACCTTGTCCAGGCTCTTGAGGAACGCGCCCAGACGATCATCCAGGCGGGCCAGCTGGTCGCACATCTCCGGACCGCGCGCGCCGTAGCGGTGGCCGATGAAGTCGGTGGCCGACAGGCTGATGGTCAGGACGTCGACCTGCGGGCCGTCGCCCAGGCCGTTGGCCTCGCGCAGCAGCTGGGCCAGCTCCAGCGTCTTCTCGTCGGTATAGGGGCTGGCGTAGAGGTCGCGGGCCTTGTCGGCGTCGGTCGTCGCAGCGGCGATCGGCAGGGCCGCGCGCCACGAACGGTCACCGGTCTTGTAGTCGGCCTCCAGCGCCTTGCAGCGCTTGGCCGCGCCGGCGGCGTAGGTCCAGACGAACGGCTTCTTTTTCTGGTCGGTGGCCAGCTTGGCGTTGAAGGCGGCGATCGGCTTCATGCGGGCTTGCGCGGTCTGGTCCTTGGCGATCCAGGTCGTGAAGCCATAGCCCGGCTGGTACCAGAACTGGCCGTCGGCCTTGTGGCCCGACATGGTGATCGCCCCGCGGTCCTTGCCCGACACGCCATAGACGCGGCTGGTCGGCGAAACATCCTTCAGCCAGTCGCCATAGGTGGTGGCGATCATGTTGGCGGGGCTGACCGCGCGGCCGCCGTCGGCCAGGGTCACCGCCGGGTCGGCCAGGCAGTAGACGGTCTTGCCCGTGGCCTTGTCGTACCAATCGTTGGCGCTGATGCCGGTCTTGTTGGGATGCTTGCCCGTCAGCAGGGTCGAGTGCCCCGGGCAGGTCTCGGTGAAGGCGTGCGACTGGTAGCCGTTGGGATAGACCACGCCCTGGCTCAGCGTCTTCAGGCCGCCGGTGAACTCACCGCGGTGCTGGGCGTAGAGATTGGCGCTGAACTGGTCGATCGAGATCACCACGACCAGCTTGGGGTCGGGCCTGGTCTCGGCTTGGGCCGTGAAACCGGCCGACAGGGCGGCGGCGAGAACGCCGCTGAGGAGCATCGCTTTCATGCGCAGGGGTGTGGCGCGGAACCAGGACAGGAGCAAGACGAGATGGGTTGCGGGGGTGAAATGTAGCTAACGCCACCCCGCGCTTTAGGCGGGGGATGACGGCACGAGCTGCTAGTTCGGCTTCCCGCTGGTCATGCCCAGCCGGTACTCCACCCCGACCACATCCGCCGGCCGCACCGTCGGCGCGAGCGCCACCGCGCCCTCCAGGCCCTTGCCCGTCACATTGCTGACCGCCAGCTTCGCCCCCTCGGCGACCTGGACGGCGATGTTCTTCAGCGTGACGTTCTTGATGTTGGCCAGCACCATGCCCTTCCTGGCCGTGCCGGTGATGTCCTTCAGCACGAAACCGTCCAGCGGCTTGTCGGGGTGGATGTTGACCGCCTCGACCAGCACCGGGACGTCGGTGACCTTGATCCGCTCGAAGGTGAAGTTGCGCACGGTCGGGATGCCGTCCAGGCCCGGGACCGGGAACTGGTCCTGCTTGCCGCTGTCCAAGAAGTTCAGCCGCAGGAAACCGCCGCCCGCGCCCGAGACCTCCAGGTCGCGCATGACGATGTCCTCGATGAACGCGCCGCGCCCCGGCCGGCTCTTGATGTAGATGGCGAAGGTGTAGGACGACAGGCACTTGCAGCGCTCGATGACCACGCGGCGGATACCGGCCGAGGTCTCGCTGCCGATGCCGACGCAGGCCCAGCGATGGTCGCGGAAGGTGCAGTCGGTGATCACCACGTCCTCGGTGGGGCGGGCGATCAGATTGCCCTCCAGGCCGCGGCCCGACTTCAGCGAGATGCAGTCGTCGACGGTGTCGAAGTCGCAGTGGTCGATGACCACCCGGCGGCAGGAATCGACGTCGATGCCGTCGGCCTTGCCGTTGACCACCAGGTTGCGGAACACGACATCGTCGCAATAGACCGGGTGGATCGACCACATGTCGTTCTGCTGGGTGTGGAGATCAGCGACCACCAGGCGCTGCACGTCGACGAACTCCAGCAAGGCCGGATGGCGCAGGCCGGTTTCCTTCTGCAGGCGGCCCTTGATGGCGTCGGACGCCACGATCTTGCCCTTGCCGGTGAGGACGATGTCGCGCGCGCCCTGGGCCCAGACCAGGCCGATATAGCCGGGCACCCAGCGGCCTTCCCAGCGCACCTGCACGACGGGATAGTCGGCCAGGTCGGGCGAGCCCTGCAGGGTCGCGCCCTCTTCGATGCGCAGGATGGTGTTCGAGCCGATGCGGATCGCGCCAACCAGATAGGTCCCGGGCGTCAGCACCACCTCGCCGCCGCCGAACACGGCGCAGCGGTCCAGGGCCAGTTGCACCGCGTGGGTGTCCTTGGCTACGCCGTCGCCGACCGCACCGAAATCGCGGGGGTCGAAGCGCAGGGCCGGCTTGGCAGGCTGGGCGGTCTTCTTGGTCTGGGCAGCGCCCGCCGGCGCGGCGGCGACCAGGGCGCTAAGGCCGGCGACCGCCAGGACGGCGCGGCGATTGGTGATAGGCATGGACGTAACGCTCCCACTGAACTGGACCGGTTGATGACACCGGTTTCTCAAGCGGGAGCATGCGATGGCGCGCGGCGTTACGCCAATTCAAAAAAGGTAAGGATGGAAAGGCCTAGGCGGCCTTGCCGACCACCGCGTTCCGGCCCGAGGCCTTGGCCTGGTAGACGCCTTCGTCGGCGCGCTTGAGCAGGGCTTCGGGGGTGTCGCCCTGCCCGCCCGTGGCTGAGACGCCGATCGAGATGGTCACCGTCAGCAGCTCACGCCCCTGGGCCACCTTGAACGGCGCGCCCGAGACGTGATTGCGGATCCGCTCGGCGATGCGCAGCGCGTCGGCCAGCTGGGTGTCGGGCATGATCACCGTGAACTCCTCGCCGCCGTAGCGGCAAGGCAGGTCGATGGCGCGGACGTTGGAGGCCAGGCGCAGGGCGAACTCGCGCAGCACCTCGTCGCCGACGTCGTGGCCGAAGGTGTCGTTGATCTTCTTGAAGTGGTCGATGTCGATCAGCAGGGCCGAGACCGGCTCGCCGCCCATGGTCGCGCGCTTGACCAGCGAGTCGAGCTGGCCGGTCATGTAGCGGCGGTTGTGCAGCCCGGTGAGCTGGTCGGTGACCGCCAGCTCCAGCGAGTGATCGAGGTTGTTGCGCAGATAGTCGGTGTAGCGCTTGCGCTGGATCTGGGTCTTGACCCGGGCCGACAGCTCCTGGGGATCGATCGGACGCGGCAGGATGTCGTTGACGCCGATTTCCAGCGCCTTGACCATCCGGCCCCGGTCGTCGGGGTCGACCATGGCCAGGACCGGCAATTGGCGGGTGCGCTCTTCCGACCGCAGCGTGGCGGTGAAACGCAGACCGTCGAAACCCTTGGCGGCGGCGTTGACGATGACCAGGTCGACCGGGCCGCCGGCGCTGATCTTCGCCTTTTCGGGATCGCTCTCGACCACCGGGCGATGCTCGCCGGCCAGTTCGGCCGCGACGCGCTGGCCCTGGCGCTCGTTGTCGTCGACGACCAGCACCCGGCCGCCCAGGCCGTCCAGGCGGGCGGCGGCGCCAGCGATCACGCCCATGCGGCGGCCCGAGGCCTCGCGCTGGCGCAGTTCGTCGATCACCAGCTTGAAGCGGGTCAGGCTGCGCACGCGGGCGAACAGCATGACGTCGTCGATCGGCTTGGTCAGAAAGTCGGACGCGCCCCATTCCAGGCCCTGGATGCGATCGGCCCGGCCGTCCAGCGCGGTGATCAGCACCACCGGGATGTGACGGGTAAGCGCGTCTTCCTTCAGCTTCCGGCAGACGGTGAAACCGTCCATGCCGGGCATCATGACGTCCAGCAGGATGATGTCGGGCAGGTCGCGCGCGGCCATTTCCAGGGCCGTCGGCCCGTCCATGGCGGTCGAGACTTCGTAGTACTCGGCCGTCAGCTTGGCTTCGAGCAGGCGGACATTGGCCTCGATGTCATCGACGACGAGGATACGCGCGCTCATGCGGGCTGCCGGTCCAGCAGGCGCTTGATGGTGTCCAGGAAGTGGACGACCGAGATCGGCTTGGAGATATAGGCCTCGCAGCCGCCCTCGCGAATCCGCTCCTCGTCGCCCTTCATGGCGAAGGCGGTGACGGCCACGACCGGAATATGGGCCAGCTCGTCGTCTTCCTTCAGCCACTTGGTGACTTCCAGGCCAGAAATCTCCGGCAGCTGAATGTCCATCAGAATCAGATCGGGCTTGTTGTCACGCGCAATGGAAAGCGCCGACAGACCCTCGCGGGTCTGCAGGGTTTCGTACCCCTGGGCTTCGAGCAGATCATGAAACAGCTTCATGTTCAGCTCGTTATCCTCCACGATGAGGACTTTCTTCGTCATCCTTACCCCGACCAGACGGTCACGTGGCGACGCCTACGGATTCGCGCCGTCTTCCAGAACTGGATCGCACGGATATCCTTAAGCCCGCGCTAATCGCGTTTAGACGAGACCGATCGACGCTCATGGAACCGCGCTTCTCTGACCTCCAGGCCTGCCCTGTCACCCCGACCGCGCCGCTGGTCATCGTCGACGTCGACGAGGTGCTGGCCCAGTTCATGTTCGGCTTCGGCGCTTTTATCGGGCGCCACGGCTTCGAACTTCGGGTGGACCGGTTCGCGTTGTTCCAGAACATCTATCGCCCTGGAGAGACCGAACACCTCGATCTGATCGCGGGCAAGGCCCTGTTCGACGATTTCTTCCGCGACGGGGCCGACGACCTGCCGCCGTCGATCGGCGCGGCGGACGCCCTGGCGGATCTCTCGACCCGCGCCGAAGTGGTGATTCTGACCAACGCCCCCGAACATGGCCGCCTGGCGCGGGCCCGGTGGCTCAAGATCCACGGCTTCGACTATCCGCTGATCATCAACAGCGGCCCCAAGGGTCCGGCGGCGGCCGAGCTGGCCAGCCGCACCTCGAACCGGGCGGTGTTCATCGACGATCTTCTGCCGCAACTGGAATCAGTGGCGGAGAAGGCGCCTGAGGTCGGGCGGTTCCAGATGGTCAGCGACGAGCGCCTGCGTCCGTTCGCGCCGTCGGCCCCCGACCGCCATGTCCGTATCGACGAATGGCCCCTGTTGAAGGCGGCCATCGAGGAGCGCCTGTTTTCATGATCCGGTTCGGCATCGACTTCGGCGGCACCAAGATCGAGGCCGCCGCGCTGGACCAGACCGGCGCGTTCGTGGCGCGGGTGCGCAAGCCCAACCCGGGCGACTACGAAGAGGCCCTGGAGGTCGTGGCCGACCTGCTGACCGACGCCGAGACCATGGCCGGCGCGACCTGCGCGCGGCTGGGCCTGGGCATTCCGGGCTCGATCTCGCCACGCTCGGGCCTCATCCGCAACGCCAACAGCACCTATCTGAACGGCCGCCCGTTCGGCCAGGATCTGGAGCGGCGCCTGGCCCGCCCGGTGCGCCTAGCCAACGACGCCAACTGCCTGGCCCTGTCGGAAGCCGCCGACGGCGCGGGCGCCGGCGCGCGGGTGGTGTTCGCCGCCATCCTGGGCACCGGCTGCGGCGGCGGGGTGGTGGTCAACGGCCAGATCCTGGATGGCCACAACGGGATCGCCGGCGAGTGGGGCCACACGCCCCTGCCCTGGCCCAGGCCCGAAGAATATCCCGGCCCCGACTGCTGGTGCGGCCGCAGGGGCTGCCTGGAAACCTGGATCGCCGGGCCGTCCTTCTCGCGCGACGCCGGCTTTGCCACCGGTCAGGCGACCATGGACGCCGTCAACGCCGGCGACGCCTCGGCCATGGCGGCGCTGGATCGCTATGTCGATCGCCTGAGCCGCGCCTTTGGCGCGCTGTGCGACCTGATCGACCCGGACGTCATCGTGCTGGGCGGCGGCATGTCCAATGTCGACGCGCTTTATGAGCGCCTGCCCGCCGCCATCGCCCCGCACGTGTTCTCTGACGTCTTCGAGACGCCCGTGAAGAAGGCCATGCACGGCGACAGCTCCGGCGTCCCGGGCGCGGCCTGCTGGTGTCCGCCGGAAGCCTGAGTGCACCCATGAAGGCCCTGTGCCGCGATTGGCGGTGGACCGGCGAGGCCAAAGCCGCGCGGTGTCCGTCCTGCGCCTCGCCACGCACGGTCTTCCACGAGGAGCTGGGAACGCTTTCGATCGCCCACCTGGACTGCGACGCCTTCTACGCCTCGGTGGAGAAGCGCGACGATCCCAGTTTGCGCGACAAGCCGGTGATCGTCGGCGGCGGCAAGCGCGGAGTGGTGACCACCGCCTGCTACATCGCCCGCATGAGCGGGGCGCGCTCGGCCATGCCGATGTTCAAGGCGCTGAAGCTGTGCCCCGACGCCGTGGTCATCAAGCCCGACTTCGCCAAGTACAAGGAAGCCAGCCGGCGCATCCACGAGAAGCTCGACAAGCTCACCCCGCTGATCCAGCCGCTGTCGCTGGACGAGGCCTGGATCGACCTGACCGGCACCGAGCGGCTGCACGGCGCAACGCCGGCGGCGATGCTGGCGAAACTGCAGGCGCAGATCGAAAGCGAGATCGGCCTGACCGTCTCGATCGGCCTGGCGCCCAACAAGTTCCTGGCCAAGATCGCCTCGGAGCTGGACAAGCCGCGCGGCTTCTCGGCCATCGGCGCGGCCGAGGCGAAAGACTTCCTGGCCGGCAAGCCGGTCAGCATCCTGCCCGGCGTTGGTCCCGCCACCGTGTCGTCCCTGGCGGAGATCGGGCTGCGCACGGTCGGCGACAGCGCCGCCGCCGACCTCAAGCTGCTGGCCAATCGGATCGGGTCGGGCGGCCTGCGCCTGCATCGTCTGGCCCATGGCCAGGACAGCCGCATGGTCGATCCCGACCAGTCACGCAAGACGATCAGCGCGGAGACCACCTTCAACGACGACCTGCACAAACGCGAGGCGCTGGAGGACGAGCTGTGGCCGCTCTGTGAAAAGGTCGCCAAGCAGGCCCGCAAGGAAGGCGTCGCCGGCCGCGTGGCGACGCTGAAGCTGCGCACGCCCGACTTCAAGATCCACACCCGTCGCCGGACCCTGGCCGTACCGACCCAGACGGCCCGCACCCTGTTCCAGGTGGCCCGCGAGCTGCTGGCCGCCGAGCCGGGCGGTCTATCCTACCGCCTGATCGGCGCGGGCCTGACCGATTTCATGGACGCCGAGAGCGCCGGCGCCGACATGTTCGCCGACGAGGAGCGCCGCACGCTGAAAAGCGAGACCGCCATCGACGCCTTGCGCGGCAAGTTCGGCGCAGCGGCGGTCGTCAGTGGACGGGCTTTGAAGGGGCGGTGAAGCTCCCCCTCTTGCACGACACCCAATCCCTAACCATTTGGGCTTCTCCCCAAAGGAACCGTTCGCGCTCGGTCTTCGCTCTCCCAAATGTGAAGCCGATTTCCGAGGCGCCCCTGTGCTAAAGCGGCGCAGGCGTGTTTCGGCCTCTTCCAAAGCCGTCGCGTTTCCATATCTAATTCAGGCAGGCGGGTGATTTGCCCGCCGGGAGAGAACAAGTCGATGGCCGAGCGGAAGCAAGGCGGACAAGGCAGCGGCGCTGGATCGTCGGTCGTCACGGAAGTGAAGCCGAAGACGCAGAAGCCCTCGCTTTATCGAGTTCTGATTCTCAACGACGACTACACTCCGATGGAGTTCGTGGTCTACGTTCTCGAGCGGTTCTTCAACAAGTCGCGTGAAGACGCCACGCGCATCATGCTGCACGTTCACCAGAACGGCGTCGGCGTATGCGGCGTCTACACTTACGAAGTCGCAGAAACAAAGGTCGCGCAGGTCATCGACTCTGCGCGGCGCCATCAGCACCCCCTGCAGTGCACCATGGAAAAGGACTGAGGAGCCTCCCCCATTGCCCTCTTTTTCGCGCCCCCTGGAAGAATCCCTGCATCGCGCCGTGGCCTACGCCAACCAGCGTAAGCACGAGTACGCGACGCTTGAGCACCTTCTGCTCTCCTTGACCGACGACGATGACGCCGCCGGTGTGATGCGCGCGTGCGACGTCGATCTCGCCGCGCTGAAGAAGAGCCTGTCCAACTATCTCGACGTCGAACTGGCCTCGCTGGTCGTTGACGACGATGAGGACGCCAAGCCGACCGCCGGCTTCCAGCGCGTGATCCAGCGCGCAGTGATCCACGTCCAGTCTTCGGGTCGCGAGGAAGTGACCGGCGCCAACGTGCTGGTCGCCATCTTCTCCGAACGCGAGAGCCACGCCGCCTACTTCCTGCAGGAGCAGGACATGACGCGGTACGACGCGGTGAACTTCATCGCCCACGGCATCGCCAAGAAGGCCGGCGCGTCCGAGCCCAAGAACGTCAAGGGCGCCACCGCCGGCTCCAATTCGATCGAGGAAGACGGCGAGAAGCCGAACACCAAGACCGGTGGCGAGGCGCTCGAGGCCTATTGCGTCGACCTCAACGAGAAAGCCCGCCAGGGCAAGGTCGACCCTCTGATCGGCCGCGCGAACGAAGTCGAACGCGCGATCCAGATCCTGTGCCGCCGCACCAAGAACAACCCGCTGCTCGTGGGTGATCCCGGCGTCGGCAAGACCGCCATCGCCGAAGGCCTGGCCCGCAAGATCATCACCAACCAGGTCCCCGAGGTCCTGGCGGAAGCCACCATCTTCTCGCTCGACATGGGCGCGCTGCTGGCCGGCACCCGCTATCGCGGCGACTTCGAGGAACGCGTCAAGCAGGTGGTCAAGGAACTCGAGAACCACCCCAATGCGGTGCTGTTCATCGACGAGATCCACACCGTCATCGGCGCCGGCGCGACCAGCGGCGGGGCCATGGATGCCAGCAACCTGCTGAAGCCGGCCCTGGCTTCGGGCAGCCTGCGCTGCATGGGCTCGACCACCTACAAGGAGTTCCGCCAACACTTCGAGAAGGATCGGGCCCTGGTCCGTCGCTTCCAGAAGATCGACGTGAATGAGCCGACGGTCGAGGACACGATCAAGATCCTCAAGGGCCTGAAGTCCTACTACGAGGACTTCCACAAGCTGAAATACACCAACGAGGCCATCAAGGTCGCGGTGGAGCTGTCGGCCAAGTACATCACCGACCGCAAGCTGCCGGACAAGGCGATCGACGTGATCGACGAGGCCGGGGCCAGCCAGATGCTGCTGCCGGAAGGCCGTCGCAAGAAGACCCTGGGCGTCAAGGAGATCGAAAGCGTCGTCGCCAAGATCGCCCGCATCCCGCCCAAGTCGGTCAGCAAGTCGGACACCGAGGCCCTCAAGGAACTCGAGACCGACCTGAAGCGCGCGGTATTCGGCCAGGAAGAGGCCCTGAGCCAGCTGTCGGCCGCCATGAAGCTGGCCCGCGCCGGCCTGCGTGAACCGAACAAGCCGATCGGCTCGTATCTGTTCAGCGGTCCGACCGGCGTCGGCAAGACCGAAGCCGCCAAGCAACTGGCCCAGACCCTGGGCATCGAGATGCTGCGCTTCGACATGTCGGAATATATGGAGCGCCATACCGTGAGCCGCCTGATCGGCGCCCCTCCCGGCTATGTCGGCTTCGACCAGGGCGGTCAGCTGACCGACGCGGTCGACCAGCACCCGCACGCCGTCGTCCTGCTCGACGAAATCGAGAAGGCGCACGGGGATGTCTACAACATTCTGCTGCAGGTGATGGACAACGGCACCCTGACCGACAGCAACGGCAAGAAGGTCGACTTCCGCAACGTGGTCCTGATCATGACCACCAATGCGGGGGCGTCCGACGCCCAGCGCAATTCGATCGGCTTCGGCCGTTCGAAGGTCGAAGGCGAGGAAGAGGCCGCTCTCAAGCGCCTGTTCACGCCGGAGTTCCGCAACCGGCTGGACGCGGTCGTGGCCTTCAAGCCGCTGACCTCGGACATCATCCGCCAGGTCGTGCAGAAGTTCGTGATGCAGCTGGAGGCTCAGTTGGCCGACCGCAACATCACGATCGAGCTGAGCGACGACGCGGCCGACTGGCTGGCCAAAAACGGCTTCGACGAACTCTATGGCGCCCGGCCTCTGGCCCGGGTCATCCAGGAGCACATCAAGAAGCCCCTGGCCGACGACATCCTGTTCGGACGCCTGGTCCGCGGCGGTCACGTCAAGGTCGTGCTGGAGAACGGCAAGATCGAGTTCGAGATCGACAGCGCCAACGTTCCGAAGGCGGGCAAGACCGATGAGGCCGAGCCGGCGATGGCCGAATAGGCCTCGACCTCAGAGACCAGCGAAGGGCCCGGAGCGATCCGGGCCCTTTTCGTTTGGGTCGCGCAAAAATTGTGGACGAAACAGGAACGAACGATTAGCGTGTGCTCATGGCCGCGATCGCCTTCGACACGCTCGGCGCTTCCAAACGGCTACGTGAGGCCGGGATGGACGAGCGCGCGGCTGAAGCGATCGTCGAAATGGTCAAGCAGACGACCATGGTGACCGATCTCAGCCAGCTGGCCACCAAGGTCGAAATCAGCGAGCTCGCAACGAAGGCTGAACTCAAGACTGAGATCAGCGAGCTAGCTACGAAGACAGAACTCAAGACTGAAATCGCCCTGGTGCGCGCCGACATGGCCTTGATGGAAAGCCGTCTGCGCGCCGACCTCAGCGAGAAGATCCGCCTTCAGGGCTGGGCGATCCTCAGCGGGGTGGCGGTGCTGATGACCATCTCCACCGCCTTGATCAAGCTGGTCCCCTAGCCGTCAGCGCAGATGACGTCCGCCTGCGGTGGTCAACAGGCGCACGGCAGTCTCTGCGTCCAGCCTGGCGGGATCGAAGGTTTCCTGCCCCACCTCGGCCAGCAGCGCCGCGTCGGCCGCGCCGAGACGGTGCTGGCCCATGTTCCAATCGCGGAACAGCCGCCGATCGGCGGGACCTGACGAGATCACGGCGAGATCCGCGTGGCGAGAATCCTGCGCGATACGGTCGTACGTCGCTTGCACGGCATCCGCCGGCCCCTCCAGCAGTTGCAGGAAGCGCCCCTCCCCCGCCACCAGGAACCCGGTGACATTGACCAACCGGTTGTTCTGGATCGACTTGGCCAGGATCGACCGAAGCGTCTCGTCGAGATCACGATCCGCGCCCGTGAAGCGGCTGGCGTAGACGAGGCGAAGCAGGCCTCGGGGCGCGGTGTCGGCGTCGGTCATGGCGGGCTCCGCGAAACAGAAGCCGGAGCCCTACAGGATTCGACGAACGCCGTTGGCGCTCTACCCGACTTTCGACGCGATCAGAGCGCCGCCGAAATCTTTGCCGCCAGGGCCTTCAGCTCTTCGACATCGGCCATTCCGCTTTCGCCGTGACGCCCCAGGTCCGCACCCTCATAGCGGGGGATGACGTGGACGTGCAGGTGGAACACCGTCTGGCCGGCCGGGGCGCCGTTGAACTGGGTGACGACCACGCCGTCGGGCTTCAGGGCCGCGACCACCGCCCTGGCCAGTTTCTGGGCGGCGACGGCCACCTCGGTCAGGGCCTGCGGCTCGATCTCCAGGATGTTGCGCGCCTGGCTGGTCTTGGAGATCACCAGGGCGTGGCCGCGCGACTGCGGGAAGACGTCCATGAAGGCCAGGACCTTGTCGTCCTCGAACACCTTCACGCTGGGGATCTCGCCACGGATGATCTTGGCGAAGATGTTGTCGGCGTCGTAGCGTCCGTCCAGGCTCATGACCGTCTCCCTATGGATGAACGGTCGTAGGCAAACCGGGGGATGGGCGCAACCATGGACACCAAACCGCAGGGCCTGACCGAGCAGCAGCAGAAATGGTTCGCCTCGGTCCAGGCCAACCTGGCGCGCGAGACCGGCAAGACCCTGGACGAATGGGTCGAGATCGTTCGCCGCGAGTGCCAGGAGACCAAGCCGCGCGCCCGCACCGACTGGCTGAAGGCGACCTATGGCATCGGCCAGAACCGCGCCGCCGCCATCTTCGGGGTCGCCTTCCCGTCGGAAATGGGCTGGGACGACGCTGCGGGTCTGCGCGCGGCGCTGTGGACCGACCCGGCGCAACTGGCGATTTTAGAGGCGGTCGAGGCCGCCGTCGCCGATCTCCCGGGCCTGGTCACCGGCCAACGCAAGGCCTTCACCGCCTGGTCGAACAAGGCGCAGTTCGCCGCGCTGAAACCGGTCAAGAAGGGCGGCGCGGTCCTGGGCCTGGCGATGACGCCGGATACTTCTCCACGCCTCGCCGAGCCCAAGACCGAAGGCTGGTCCGACCGCCTGAAGGCCAAGCTGATGCTGGCCTCGCCCGCTGAGGTCGATGACGAGGTCAAGGCTTGGCTGAAGGCGGCCTGGGAGCGCTCTTGAGCCGGCTCAGCTGGCCGGGTCGTACATGAACTCGCGAAGCTCCTGCGCACAGCGACAGGCGACCGCGATCTTCCGCGCCCATTCGACAGCCTCCTCGCGTGAGGGAACCTCCAGCACCGTGAACCCACCCGTCAGATGGCTGCCCGGATAGATCTCCGGCGAAACGACCCCATCGGCGGAGACCAGCACGGGATCGACCCCTTCGTGGACGCCGCCGCCGAAGACATAGACCCCGGCGATCTTGGCCGCCTCGATTACCGCCCGCGACTCCACGCCGGCTTTCGAAAGCTCGTCCGGCGTCAGCACCATGGCTGCGCTGGGGAAGGAGATCAGGTACTTGGTCATGGGCGCAGCATGCCCCCATAATCACGCCAAGCGCCACCCTGGGAACGCCCGCCCCGCGCCATCGTTGGTTTCCCGAAACAAGGAGATCCCCGATGTCCAAAGACGCCGATCTGGCCGACAAGTTCTGGAAGGCCCTGAAGTCCGACCGCACCGTGATGCTGGGCCTGCCCGATCACGAGAAGGGCCGCGCCCAGCCGATGACCGCCCTGGTCGAGAACGTCCACGCCGGTCCGATCTGGATTTTCAGCGCGGTGGATGTCGACCTGGTCCAGGCCGTCGAGGGCGGCGCGCACGACGCCCTGCTGCAATTCGTCTCGAAGGGGCACGACCTGTTCGCCACGGTCGACGGCGCCCTTCAGATCGACACCGACCGCGAGACGATCGAGCGGCTCTGGAACCCCTTCATCGCTCCCTGGTACACCGGCCAGGACGATCCCAAACTGCGCCTGCTGCGCTTCGAGCCGGGCGACGCCCAAATCTGGCTGAACGAGAACAGCCTGTTCGCCGGCGTAAAGATGCTGCTCGGGGTCGATCCGAAGACCGACTACAAGGACAAGGTCGCCGAAGTCCGGCTGCACTAACCTCCCGTGGGGAGGAGCGGCCTACCGCTCCTCCCGGAACGGCGAATACTCTTCCGTCAGCATCTCCATATCGCTCTCCACCGCCGCGCGCTCCTGCGCCAAGTAGCGGGCGACCGGTTCGCGCAGGGCCGGATCGGCGATCCAGTGGGCGGAATAGACGGCGCTGGGCAGGTAGCCGCGAGCGATCTTGTGCTGGCCCTGCGCCCCGGCCTCGACGCGCGGCAAGCCTAAGCGGATCGCGTGCTCGATGGCCTGATAGTAGCAAAGCTCGAAGTGCAGGAACGGCACGTCTTCAGTGCAGCCCCAGTGGCGACCGTAGAGGCAGTCCCGGCCCAGCAGGTTGAGCGCTCCTGCGATCCATGGCCCGTCCGGCCGGCGCGCCAGGATCAGCAGCACCTTGTCGGCCATCCGCGCCTGCAGAGCTGAGAAAAACCGGCGGTTCAGATAGGGCCGGCCCCACTTGCGCGAGCCGGTGTCCATGTAGAAGCCGTAGAAGGCGTCCCAGTGCTCTTCGGTCAGGTCCTCGCCGGTCAGGGCGACGATCTCCAGCCCGGCCTGGGCGTCGCGGCGTTCGCGGCGGATGGTCTTGCGGCGGTTGGCCGACAGCGCCGCCAGGAAGTCGTCGAAGGTCGCGTAGCCGCGGTTCTCCCAGTGGTATTGCTGGTCCTGGCGCGGCAGCATTCCGCGATCGGCCATCCACGTCCACTCGTCCTCGACAGGGAAGGTCACGTGCAGGGACGATGCCTCCATGCGCTCGCATAGGGTCAGGGCTCCGCCCAGCAGGGCCGCGCGGCCGTCGTCGGGATCGATGTCGGGCCGCACGATCAGGCGCGATCCGGTGACCGGCGAGAACGGCGAGGAGCACTGGAGCTTGGGATAGTAACGCCCCCCTGCCCGCTCATAGGCGTCGGCCCAGGCGTGGTCGAAGACGTATTCGCCCTGGCTGTGGGACTTGAGGTACAGCGGCATGACCCCGGCCACCGCGCCGGCCTCGTCCAGCACCGACAGGTGCTGTGGCGCCCAGCCGGTACGCGGCCCGACGCAGCCACTCTCCTCCAGGATCGACAGGAAATCGTAGCTGACGAACGGGTCGCCGGTCGGGGCGGCGCAGGCGTCCCAGGCGTCCTTGCCGATCTCGGCGATCGCGCGGTGGACGCGAACCGCCGACTCAACAGAGGTCACGCGTGGAAGCCCTCGAAGATCAGGTTGTCGCAATGGTCGCTGACGCCATCCCACTGGTCGAGCGAGCGCACCGTCCAGGCGATGATCGGCATGCCCTTGGCGCGATATAGGTCGGCGCGCGGGCTGGGCAACATGTCCAGGCCCAGAGCCAGGAAATCGGGCCGCGCCAATTCGACCTGTTCCAGGGCGGCCAGCGACTTGCGCACCTCCGGGGCCAGCTTGCGCGCGCCCTCGTCGTTCCAGCTGTAGCTGTCCAGGCCACGCAGGATCTGCGGGTGATGGTCGGCGAACCAGGCGTGCGAATAGGGATTGAAGCCGATCACGGCGGTCGGGCCGTTGTGGTCCACGAGGACGTCGGTCACCCGCTTCTCCAGCGGCCCGACCTCGCCGAACGGGGTCTTCAGTTCGATGAACACCATGGCCCGGTGGCCGATCATCGTCAGGGTATCGGCCAGGGTCGGGATGGTTTCGTCCGTCCCCTTCAACGCCATGGCGCCCAGCTCAGCGGCGGTGTGGTCGCGCAGGCGGCCTTCCTGGCCGGTCATCCGCTCCAGGCGGTCGTCATGGAAGACCACGGCCTCGCCATCGGCGGTCAGCTGGACGTCCAGCTCGATGCCGTAGCCCCCCGCGCAAGCGGCCTGGAAGGCGGCCAGGGAATTTTCCGGCGCGCCATCCGGGGTCCACAGACCCCGGTGCGCGACCGGTGGGTCAAACAGGCGCTCCCACGCCTCGCCGAAGACTTCGGTCGAGGGGCGTTCGCGCGACCGCATCAGGCGATCTCCACCACCGCATCGACCTCGACCGCGAAGCCGAGGGGCAGCTTGTAGACCCCCACCGCCGAGCGGGCGTGGCGGCCGGCGTCGCCCAGGGCCTCGACCATCAGGTCCGAGCAGCCGTTGATGACCTTGGGGATGTCGATGAAGTCGGGACCAGCCTGGACGAAGCCGCCCAGCTTGACCACGCGGACGACACGGTCCAGGTCGCCGTCGCAGGCGGCCTTCATCTGGGCCAGCAGGTTGATGCCGCACAGGCGGGCGGCGGCCTGGGCGGTCTCCAGGTCGACGTCGACGCCGACCGTGCCCTTGATGCCGCCGTCGACCGCGATCGAGATCTGGCCGGAGATGGTGACCTGGTTGCCGCTGCGGACGAAAGGCACGTAGTTGGCCACCGGGGCCACCGGCTGGGGCAGTTCGATCCCCATGGCCTTCAGGCGGTCTTCGACCTTCGACATGCACGCGCTCCGATAAGATTACCGAGCCATGCTTAACGTGTGCCGGGGCAAGAAAAAAGGCCCGGACCTTTGCGGGTCCGAGCCTTTCAATCTGTCGTTCGAAAGCGGGCTCTTAGCGAGCGGCCTGGAACTTCTCGACGGCGGCGGTCGTGCGCTCGTTCAGCGGCTTGACCGAGTCCTTAATCGAGGCCGAAACGATTTCCGAGGCGCGGCTGACGTGGGCGATGTAGGCCTCCAGAGCCGACTTGGCCCAGGCGGTCTGCAGCTCGACGGCTTCCTGCACGCTCTTGGCGGCGGCCAGCGACTTGGCGGCGGCGACTTGGTCTTCGGCGGCCTTCTTGCCGTAGGCGAAGGTCTGGGCGCCCAGGGCTTCAGCGCCCTTGGTGGCGGCGGTCACCGAGGCGACCACGGCTTCCAGGTTCTTCTTCGAGTGGGTGTTGGCTTCGGCCAGGGCGGCCAGCGACTTCTCGACGCCGTCCTTGAACGCTTGGTTCGAGGCGGTGGCGTATTGTTCGACGGTGTTCTTGACGGTTTCGGCGGCGGCCATGGGAAGCTCCTGGGTGGGGGCTGAGAGCGGAACCGACGGTCGAGCTGCAACTCGGCCGCCTGCGTATGGAACAACGGCGTTTTGTCATGTTGCAGTGCAGCAGTCAATGGTTTTTGTGCAGCGCACCATGACCTAGGGTCAGCCTCCCAAGCTGCAGCATTGGCGCCGCGCGCCTGATTTTTTCGCGACTGCGGCAAGATCGCTCACCAGTTGTTTACTTTAGCGAAAGGCGGCATCCATCATGTTACGGTCACGCGTGTGGCGGTGCGGAACCGCTTCAGTTCAAATGACGGACGTCATCCCATGTTCGCCAAGCTTACCTCCGCCCGTTCCTTCCTCGCCGCTGCCGGCCTGGCGCTGTCATGCGTGATCGGGGCCGCCGCGCCGTCGACCGCCGCGGCCGCCATACCCTATCTGCAGCTGAACGCTCAGGAGCCGAAGTACGCGGCGATCGTAATCGACGCCAATTCGGGCGAAGTCCTTTACGACAAACGGGCCGACAGCCCCCGCTACCCCGCCTCGGTCACCAAGGTCATGACCCTGTACCTGACCTTCGAGGCGCTCAGCGAAGGTCGCCTGAAGCTGACCGACCGGGTGACCATGTCGCCCCGCGCGGCCGCCCAGGCCCCGACCAAGATCGGCATCCCGGCCGGCGACAGCCTGTCGGTCGACGAGGCCATCAAGGCCATGACCGTCAAGTCGGCCAACGACGTTTCGGTGGCCATGGCCGAGCGACTCGCCGGCAGTGAGTCGCGCTTCGCCGCCCTGATGACCCTGCGCGGTCAGGAACTGGGCATGCGCAACAGCCGCTTCGTCAACGCCTCGGGCCTGCCCGACAGCCGTCAGATCTCGACGGCCCGCGACCTGGCCATTCTCTCGCGCGCCACGATGCGCGATTTCCCGCAGTACTACAGCTACTTCTCGACGAAGGGCTTCTACTTCCGGGGCAATTACATCAAGGGCCACAACCGCCTGCTGGACAGCATGGACGGCTTCGACGGCCTGAAGACCGGCTACACCAATGCCTCGGGCTTCAACCTCGCCGGCTCGGCCGTGCGCGACGGTCGCCGCCTGATCGCCGTCGTTTTGGGCGGCCCCTCGACCGCCTGGCGCGACAACAACATGGAAGACCTGCTGCTGACCGGCTTCGACGTGATGAAGCGTCGGTCGCGCGGCGAGCGCACCTCGATCGCCGCCAACATCTATGAAGACGACCCCAGCGGCCCGATCCAGCGCCCCGCCACCGAACAGGGCGACGGCGACCAGGCTGGCCTGCGCATCGTCCTGACCGAGAACCCGCGCACCCCGCCGGTCAAGGTCGCCCCGACGATGAAGGCCGCCCAGGCAAAGCCCGCGCCGAAAAAGGCCAAGGGCGAGTGGAGCGTCCAGGTCGGCGCCTTCAAGTCCAAGTCGCTGGCCAATGATCAGCTGAAGCTGGTCGAGAAGCGCTTCTCGTCGCTGGTCTCGAGCGCCGAGTCGGCGGTGGAAACCGCTGGCGGCACGTTCCGCGCCCAGTTCCAGGGCATGACCGCCGACGCCGCCCGCGCCGCCTGCTCGGCCATCACCGCCAAGCGCCAGCCCTGCATGGTGCTGTCGCCGCGCTGATTTACATCCGTTTCCCAGGCGAAAGCCGGGGCCCAGATCGAACCAAGGGCGCCGAACGGTTTCGTTCGGCGCCCTTTCGCATTCTCGGCTGACGATCAGGATGAAACTGGGCCCCGGCCTTCGCCGGGGAAACGGACTATGGGTTGATCACCCGCCCGATCAACCTGGCCAGGCGCTGGACGCCCTCTTCGATCTGCGCATCCGTCGGCAGGGAGTAGCTCAGCCGGATGGCGTTGGCGCTTTGCAGCTCGGCGAAGAAGGGGCCGCCAGGCACGAAGGCCACCCGCTCCTCCTCCAGCGCCCGGGCCAACAGGACAGCGCCGTCGATGTGCGCCGGCAGGTCGATCCAGACGAACATGCCGCCTTCCGGACGCGACCAGGTCACGCCCTGCGGCATGGTCCGCTCCAGCGCCGACAACATGACCCGCGCCTTGGCGCCGTAGGCCCCGCGCAGCCCGTGCAGGTGCTGGTCGTAGCCTTCCGACACCGCGCGATGGGCGACCATCTGGTTGATCGTCGAGACGTGCAGGTCCGCGCCCTGCTTGAGCAGGACCAGCTTCTCGATCACCGCCTGCGGGCCGCAGACCCAGCCGATGCGCAGGGCCGGCGTCAGGGTCTTCGACAGCGTGCCCAGGAACATGGTCCGGGCGTTGTCGATGCCGCCCGAGCGGGCGATGTCCAGACTCAGAAGGGTCGGGGTCGACTCGCCCTCGAAGCGCAGCTCGCGATAGGCGGCGTCCTCGATCAGCGGCCAGTCCAGGCGCTGGGCCAGGTCCAGCAGGGCCTCGCGCTCGGCCAGGGTCAGGCTGATCCCGGTCGGATTGGCGAAGTCGGGCACGAAATAGCCCAGCGCGCCCTCCGGCAGGTCCGCATCGGCTTGCGCGGCGAGCGCGCCTTCCGGCAGGTCGCGATAGGCCGGCTCGTAGCCGTTGAAGGCCTGCAGCGCGCCCAGATAGGTCGGTCGCGCCACGACGACCGTGTCGCCGGGGCTGATGAACAGCTTGCCGATCAGGTCCAGGGCCTGCTGCGAGCCGGCGGTCAGCATGACGTTGTGGGCCTCGCAGGGCATGCCGTCGCGGGTCATGCGCTCGGCGATCCACTGGCGCAGCGGCAGATAGCCTTCGCTGACCGAATATTGCAGCGCCTGGGCCGCCTGGGCCGGGTCGGTCAGGATGGCGTCATAGGCTTTCTGCACCTGCGCGGCCGGGAACAGGCCGGGGTCGGGAATGCCGCCGGCGAAGGACAGGATGTCGGGCTGGTCCAGCAGCTTGAGCAGTTCGCGGATCTCGCTGGCGCGGACGCGGCTCATACGATCGCTGAAGCGCGCGGCCCAATTGGCGGCGCGGTCGGTGTTTTGGTCGGTCATGGGCGTGATGTAGTCCGAACTAGAATGACGCTTGAGCCATGTGAAGGCTCACTCTGAAACCTCGGTTCAGAGCGTCATACCGAGCAGGTCGGGCCGGCCGAGCGACGGCGCCAGAAACGTTCGTGACTGATCATGAGAGCCGTCCTAGCTCAGCTGCGCCGTTTGATCAAACGATCGCGTGCGGCGTTGAGCTGAGCGGCCAGGCCCTCGGTGCCGCCCTTGTCGGGGTGGGCCATCTGGATCAGGCGGGTATAGGCCGCCTTGACCTCGGCCAGGGTGGCGTCGGGCCCCACGCCCAGCAGGGCGCGCGCCTCCGACAGGCTCAGCTCCGGCTTGGGCGGATGGACGATCTCGCGGCGCACCAGCGGCCGACGGCGGGCCTCGGTGACGCTCCACAGGCCGATGACGCCCAGCACGATGCCCGTGCCCCACGACCCGCGGATGGTGGCGTAGGCGGCCCCGGCAAAGGCGGCCATAGACGCCGCGCCCGCTCCGATCCGCCAGCCGTCGCCCTTCAGCAAGGCGCGGCCGCGCGGCCAGAGCAGGAATACCAGGATGACTGCGCCCAGCAGCAGGTAGAGCATCGACACTCCAGACAAAGAACGGGCGGCAGGGTCGCCCCAGCCGCCCGCTTCACCAAGCCTTTTAGAGCCTGGACTACTGCGCCGCCAGCAGCGTCTCGCCGGAATAGGCCGACAGACCCAGGCTGTGCATCAGGGCGCGCAGTTCCTGGCGGGCGGCCAGGTGCTGCAGCGACACCGGCACCGGGCGCACCTGCGGCGACAGGTCGGCGATGGTCAGGCCGAACGGGAACAGCTCGCGATAGATGACCCGGTCGCGCAGGCCCGGGCCGATGCGCTGGCCCACGCGCTTGGCCAGGGCCGTCAGACGGTCCTCCAGGCGCTTGCGGTTCCGGGCCTCGGTGGTGGCCAATCGATTGCGCAGCACGACCCAATCCATCGCCTGGCGCTGGCCCGACAGAGCGCGTTGCTTGCGGCCTTCCCAGACGGTCAGCGAATAGAGGCTGGGCTTGGTCAGCTCCATGGTCACCGGATCGACGGTGCCCAGCATGTCGAAGTCGACGAAGCTGTCGTTCATCGGCGTGACCACCAGATCCGCGCGGCCGTGGGCCAAGCGCGTGATGGCGCTGTCGCCGCCGGGGGTGTCGATCAGGATGAAGTCGCATTCCTCCGCCGCCTTGGCGAAGGCGGCCTCGAAGCCAGCGATCTGCGCCTCTTCGCCGTGCTGGGCCAAGGCGATGTCGTTGTGGCTGAGGGGCAGCGACAGCGTCATGGGCAGGTCCAGCTTCTTGTTGGCCGTCCAGGCCTTGCGGTTCTCGAAAAACCGGCCCGAGGTGCGCTGGCGAAGGTCGAGGTCCAGCACGGCGACCTTGGCGCCGCCGTACAGCAGCGCGGTCACCAGGTGGACGGCGATGGTGGACTTGCCGGCTCCGCCCTTTTCGTTGCCGACGACGATGACGCGCGCTTCGGCCATGGTTCGATCCTCGATGCGTCGCGACTCGCGCGACCTTGGACTGAAGGTTAACACGATGTTACCAGCGCCTCATGGGGTCAACGGGTTCAATCCACAGGCCTAATTGTCGCAGCCTCAAGTTGGGTTCGCGATGCGCTCGCGCCTTCCCCCTTTTTGGCTTTCCGGGCGTCGCCGATGGACCTGACGACCCGGCGGGGCCATAAGCCCAGCCCAGTCCGCGTGGAGCGCTCAGCATGACCCTCATCGTCCGCACCGTCGCCGAGCTGCGCCAGCAAGTCCGCGCCTGGAAGACGGCCGGCCAGCGCGTGGCCCTGGTCCCGACCATGGGCGCCCTGCACGAGGGCCACCTGTCGCTGGTCCGCCTCGCCCGCCAGCACGCCGACCGGGTCGTCGCCACAATCTTCGTCAATCCCAAGCAGTTCGCCCCGCACGAGGACTTCGACGCCTATCCGCGCGGCGAGGCCGCCGACGTCGAAAAGCTGGCCAGCGTCGACTGCGACCTGCTGTTCGCTCCCAACGGCGCCGAGATGTACGCCTCCGGCTTCGCCACAGCCGTGTTGGTGTCGGGCGTCTCCGAACCCCTGGAGGGCGCGGCCCGGCCGCAGTTCTTCGGCGGCGTGGCGACCGTGGTGGCCAAGCTGTTCAACCAGAGCCAGGCCGACGTCGCGATCTTCGGCGAGAAGGACTACCAGCAACTGCAGGTGGTCAGGCGCATGGCGCGCGACCTGGACATGCCGATCGAGATCGTCGGCGCGCCCACGGCCCGAGCCGACGACGGCCTGGCCCTGTCCTCCCGCAACGCCTACCTGTCGGCCGAAGAACGCGCCGCGGCCGTGGCCCTGCCCGACGCGATGAAAGCCGCCGCGGCGGCTGTGGCGGCCGGCGGCCGCATCGACGAGGCCGAGGCGACGGCGATCGCCGCCTTGACCGCTGCCGGTTTCGGCCCGGTGAACTATGTCGAGGTGCGCGAGGCCAGCGACCTCTCGCGCCTGGGTCCCGGCCCGATCGACGGCGCGAACGGCCGGATCCTGGTCGCCGCCTGGCTGGGCAAGACCCGACTGATCGACAACATGGCTGTGGGCTAGAACATCAGCCCACAGGATGCAGGGCGATCAGCAGCCCCACCAGCATCCCGACGAACAACATACTGACTCCCAAGGCGGCGTAACCGATCCGCATCGTCATCCCCTCCGCACTCTCCCGCGACAAGATGACACCCGCCAGAGTTGCCAATCCGATAACAATGCGCGCGAAAGTTACCAGGCGCCCAATTCTCGCAACTGCCGCGCGAGATCAGGCGGCAGGTCGGCGGCCTCGCTTTCCGTCAGGTCCGGCGGCGCGTCCTCGGGCGTGAGATAGCGCCAACCTTGGAAGGCCCGACGCGGCTGGGGCGCGACCCGGACGATGGTCGGATCCACCGTCACCTCGCAGCGCGACGCCGCCCCCTCGCCGACCGTGTCGATGGCCAGGATGGTCTGGCGACACAGCACCTGACCCTTGATCACCCGATACAGCGAGCCGCCGTCCAGCACCTCGTCGATGCGCTTGGGCGTCATGCGGGTGTGCATGATCCACGGATGGTCGGGCTGCTTATGCCAGGCCAGGAGATCGTCGATCGTGTCGCAGCCGACGACCAGCTTGATGATGTGAAGCGCCATGGCGCGTAGATAGCGCGCTCACCGCCCAAGGCAATGCGTTCGCCTTGCGGGTGAAACCGATCGACCGTTCGCATGACGGCGTTCTCTATGACGCCATCGCGTTCCCGGGGGCGTGATCGGGGCCCGAGGCTCCTGACCGCCGTTACGGACGCCATGTGGGGGCCGTCCGCAACGGCGGTTCGCGTTTGGGGCCAGGCCTAGCGAGGCCCGTTCAGCGCATCGAACACCGCCTGGTACCCGTTGACCTCGGCAAACCGCAGAGGCTTCACCCGCTCGACCAGGATCTCGCCTCGGGGCGTGTCCTGACGCTCGATCAGCCCCATGACCTCGGCCGTGTAGTCGGCGAGAGGCATCGAATGGGGGTTCTCGGCGTGGCCCGGCATCAGGTCCGTGGCGACGGCCGGCGGGGCCAGTTCCAGCACCTCGACCGACGTCTCGGCCAATTGATGGCGCAAGGACTGGCTCCACGAATGGATCGCCGCCTTGGTGGCGTTGTAGGTCGGCGTGGCGGCCAGCGGGATAAAGGCCAGGCCCGACGAGACGGTCATGATCGTCGCAGCGGGCTGGGCGCGCAGGTGCGGCAGCAGCGCGGCCGTCAGGCGGATCGGGCCCAGCAGGTTGGTGGCGATGGTCGCCTCGACCGTGTCCAGGTCGAAGGGGTCGGCCAGCAGATCCTCCGCCACCATGATCCCGGCGTTGTTGACGACGACGTTCAGGGACGGATGGTCCTGGATCAGCTTGGCCGCGAAGGCGCGGATGGCGGCGGCGTCGGTGATGTCCAGGGTCGTGAAGGCCATGCCGGGGTTGGCGGCGCAAGTCTCCTCCAGCACCGCCGCGCGGCGGCCCGTGATGATGACGCGATTGCCGCGCGCCTGCAGCGCCTCGGCCAGGGCCCCGCCGATCCCGGAGCCGCCGCCGGTGATCAGGATGGTGTTTCCGGTGATGTTCATTGAGGGGCCTCGTTTGCAGGTGGCGTCGTGCCTGAAGCCAGTTAGGATGGTCACTTACGAATGGAAAGTAGGCACCAGAAGTCGCCATACTTACCGCCGGGAAAGAAATGGACATGACTGCGGATATCGTCGCCAGAATTGCGGATCCCGACAGCGGCCTGATCGCCGATCCGCGCGTGGAGGCGCTGGTCCAGGAGGTCATCGGCCGGGTCGCCGACAAATGGACCATGCTGGTGCTCGAGGTGCTGGCCGAGCACGGCGAGCTGCGCTTCACCCGCGTGGGCGAGCTGGTCGGCGGCATCAGCCAGAAGATGCTCACCCAGACCCTGCGCTACATGGAGCGCGACGGCCTGGTGATCCGCACCGTGCATCCAGTCATCCCGCCCAAGGTCGAGTATCGCCTGACGACGCTGGGGCTGACCCTCGCCGAGGCTTTCTGCCCGGTCTGGCACTGGGCGGAACGAAGCCTCGACCAGATCGAGGCCGCCCGGGAGGCATTCGACCAACGACGGGCTGCGCCCTGAGCCCCGTCAGCGCTCCCTCCGTCGCGACGCGTAGTCGCATCGCGCCACCTCCCCCGCTGCGCGAGGGAGGAAGGCAACTTCCTCCTCACCCGTAAAACGGGGGAGGTGGCGCGGCGCCGATAGGCGACGTGACGGAGGGGGCGCTACGCGGGCGCCTCAGGATGAGGACTTCAGAAAGCCCCTCATCCTGAGGTGCGCGACGAAGCCGGGCCTCGAAGGACGCACGACGGATCAGCCCGCGGAGGCTTCCAGCCGCGCCAGCACCACGCCCTCGCTAACCTGGCCGCCGGCGGTCGCGGTCAGGTCGGCCACCACCCCGTCGAACGGCGCGACCAGGGCGTGTTCCATCTTCATGGCTTCCAGGGTCAGCAGGGTCTGACCCTTGCGGACCGCCTCGCCGGCCGACACGGCGACCGAGACGATCTTGCCCGGCATCGGCGACAGGATCGCGCCGTCGGACGCCGCCCCCTCGCCCGCCCCGCCGACCTGGGGCTCGAAGTCGAAGGTCTGGACGTCGCCGCCCTCGAACACCTGCAACGGACCCTTGCCGTAGGTCGCCGGCAGGCGGGTGACCTCGTCGAAGGTCTCGCCGGTCTCGTGGCGGATGTCCCAGGACCAGTCCTCGGTTCCACCACCGATCAGGGCGACGCGCAGCGGCATGGCCTTGCCATCGGCCGCCATCGGCAGGCGCATCGGGGCGCGCTCGCCGTTCAGCCGGAAGCCCAAGAGCTTGGACGGCGCGCTTTCCCAGGGATCGGGCTTGGCCTCGGCTTCCAGGAAGCTGTCCAGCCGCCAGCCGATCGCGGCCATGGCCGGCTCGTCGCTAAAGGTCCGCTCGACCAGCTCGTCCAGGCGCGCTTCGATGAAGCCGGTGTCGACGGCGCCGTCGATGAAGTCGGGGTGGCTGGCGCACTTTGCCAGGAAGGCGGCGTTGGTCTTGACCGGCCAGACCTCGACCAGGGCGCAGGCGTCGGCCAGGCGGCGGGCGGCGTCCTCACGATCGGCGCCGTGGGCGATCAGCTTGGCGATCATCGGGTCGTAGAAGGGCGTGACCTCGCCGCCTTCCTCCACCGCGCTGTCGACCCGGACGTCGCCTTCCGGCAGACGGAAGTGCTTGAGCTTGCCGGTCGAGGGTAGGAAGCCGGTGGCGGGGTTCTCGGCATAGAGGCGGGCTTCCATCGCCCAGCCGTCCAGCGTGATCTCGTCCTGCTCCAGCGGCAGCGGCTCGCCCGAAGCGACCAGCAGTTGCCACTCGACCAGGTCCTGGCCGGTGACCATCTCGGTGACCGGATGCTCGACCTGCAGGCGGGTGTTCATCTCCATGAACCAGATGCGGTCGGCGCGCAGGCCGTCCGAGGCGTCGGCGATGAATTCGACCGTGCCGGCCCCGACATAGCCCACGGCCTGGGCCGCCTTGACCGCGGCGGCGCAGACGGCCTCTCGGGTGGCCTCATCCATGCCCGGCGCGGGGGCCTCCTCGATGACCTTCTGGTGGCGGCGCTGCAGCGAGCAGTCGCGCTCGAACAGGTGGACGACATTGCCGTGCTGGTCGCCAAACACCTGCACCTCGATGTGGCGCGGATGGGTGACGTACTTTTCCAAGAGCACCCGGTCGTCGCCGAAGCTGGCGGCGGCCTCGCGGCGGCACGAACCCAGGGCGGCCTCGAAGTCCGCGGCGGCCTCGACCTTGCGCATGCCCTTGCCGCCGCCGCCGGCCACGGCCTTGATCAGCACGGGATAGCCGATCTTGCCGGCTTCGGCGGCCAGGCGCTCGACCGACTGGTCCTCGCCCAGATAGCCGGGCGTGGTGGGCACGCCGGCCTTGATCATCACCGCCTTGGCCGCGTCCTTCAGGCCCATGGCGCGGATGGCCGACGGGGGCGGACCGATCCAGACCAAGCTGGCGTCGATCACGCTCTGGGCGAAGTCGGCGTTCTCGGAGAGAAAGCCGTAGCCGGGGTGGATGGCCCCGGCCCCCATCTGCTTGGCGGCCGCCAGGATCTTCTTCGGGTCGAGGTAGCTCTCCTTCGCCGGCGCCGGACCGATCAGGATCGCCGCATCGGCCTCCAGCACGAACGGGGCGTTCGCGTCGGCTTCCGAATAGACGGCGATCGTCGCCACGCCCAGCTCGCGGGCGGTGCGGATGATGCGTCGGGCGATCTCGCCGCGGTTGGCGATCAGGACGGAGGAGAGCAAACCGAAGACCTACATTTGCGAGAGGGTGAAGAGCATCAGACCCAGAACCAGAATGCCGAAGGCCATGACGGTCGAGAACCAGACGATCAGGGTCTTGAGGAGCGCGCCGATGATGCTGGAGCCGTAGCCCCCGCGCAGCGTCTGGAAGAGATTGATCGGCGCCCACAGCATCGCGATCGCCACGGCCGCGCCCATCAGCGAATGCGGCAATACCAGCGCCACCGCCCAGGTCAGGAACGAGAACGACAGCAGGTTCGTGGCGACGATGAGGTGGTCGTAGATGAAGTACTGGCGCTTGTTCACATAGACTAGCGCCAGGGACAGGCCGACGATCGGCAGCAGCAGCACCGCCAGACGGTGGGCCCAGCCGAACATCACCAGAATGTAGTAGTTGGGGTTCGACACGGCCTTGGCCAGGCCTTCCTTCGGGAACCACTTGCCGCCCTTGGCTTCGTGACCCGTTGGGGCGTCGTGGGCGGCCTGGCTGGAGTGGGCCGTGGCGTCCGCCTTGGCTGCGGGACCGTGGCCGGCTTCGCCCGGCTTGACCACCGTCACGCGCTGACCGGCGATCTGGACCTCGGCGAGCCTGTTGGCGCTGGATTCCAGCGCCGCAGGGTCGCTGAACTCCAGGCTCCGGACCTGCTGGGCGGCGTCGGCCTTGCTGTTGTGCAGCTTGGCCAGGGCCTCGGCGCCGGCGTTGGGGTTGTTCTGCAGCGCATCGGCGTCGGCGACGGTGGCCGCATAGCGGTCCTGAGTCTTCTTGACGTCCTCGTCATACCCTTGCGTGATCGCCGCCTTGTCGGCGCCGTCCGCCTTGAGGCGGAGCTCACGCTTGACGACGGCGGCCTGGAGATGCTCGTCGCGAACGGCTGCCGCTTCCTGGCGCATCTCGTCGGCCTTGGCCTTGCGACCGGCCGGCGTGGTCAGAAGCTGGGCCTGCTTCTCGGCCTGCACCTCCTGCTCGTGCATCGTGTTGTGGATCAGATGCTCGGCCGCGAAGATGAACAGCAGCAGCGCCACCAGGAAGGTGCGGAACGGCGGCGCATGCCGCGCGATCCGGCCTTCCATCAGGTCCTTGGCCAGCTTGCCCGGCTTGAAGAACAGCAGCGGCAGGGTCGTGGCCAGGCGACCATCAAAGTGGAACATCCCTTCGATGGTTTCCCAGATCAGGTGCAGGATCGACCGATGATGGGTGTCGGCATTCTGGCCGCAGGCATGGCAGAACCAGCCCTCCAGCGGCGTGTCGCAGTTCTTGCAAGGCTCGCCCACATGGGTGAACGACTTCTTCTTGCGGGCGAGGAAAGTCCCCGCCGAGTCGGCCGCCGCCGCTTCCAGTTCCGGTCCCGTCATCTAGTCCCCCGACAAAACGCCGCTGAGTTGAGTCACTCAGCCCAGGACGCTTTACGACGAGCCAGGAATGCGCGCACCCCTTCTTGACCTTCTTCCGACACGCGGCGGCGAGCGATGCGCTTGGCGCTCTCCTCGATCAGGCCCTTGTCGATTTTCTGGCCAGCGAAGTCGTTGACCAGCGCCTTGGCGTCGCCGATTGCGCCGGGGGCGCAGGGGATCATCTCCTCGATCAGGGCGTCGCGGGCGACCTCCAGGCTGGCGACGTCCTCGAACACCTCGTCGACCAGGCCGTAGCCCCAGGCGTCGTCGGCGTCGAACACCCGGCCGGTGGCGAACAGCAGCTTGGTGGTGCGCGGACCCAGGGCCTGGATCACGTACGGGCTGATGGTCGCGGGCGTGAGGCCCAGCTTGACCTCCGAGAAGGCGAACTTGGCATCGAACAGGGCCATAGCGTGGTCGCAGGCGGCCACCAGGCCCGCGCCGCCGCCATAGGCCGGACCTTCGACAAGGGCCACGGTCAGGGCCGGGATGTCGTGCAAGGCCTTCAGCATGTGGGCCAGTTCGAGCGCGTCGTCGCGGTTGTCGTCCTCGTCCCACTCGATGGCGTCGCCCATCCAGTCCAGGTCGGCGCCGGCGCTGAACACGCCGCCCACACCGCGCAGGAACACCACCCGCACGCCCTCGGCCCCATGCAGGGTCTCGAAGGTCTGGCGCAGGGCCGCGATGGTCGCCGCGTCGAAGGCGTTCTTCTTCTCGGGCCGGTTGATCCAGACGGTCACCGCGCCTTCCGGGGTGCTGTCCATATGGACCAGCGGGCTCATCGCGTCGGTGTCGGTGACTTCGACGATGGGGTCGGCGATCGGGTTGGTCATGAGCGGTCCCTCTAAAACAGTTACATTCGGAAAACGCCGAAGGTCGTCTCCGGTATCGGCGCATTCAGTGACGCCGAGATGGCCAGACCCAGGACGTCACGGGTTTGAGCCGGATCAATGACGCCATCGTCCCAGAGGCGGGCGGTGGCGTGATACGGGTTGCCCTCGTCTTCATAGCGCTGGCGGATCGGCGCCTTGAAAGCCTCGGCCTCCTCGTCGCTCCACTTGGCGGCGTCGCGGTGGACGGTGGCCAGCACGCTGGCCGCCTGCTCGCCGCCCATCACCGAGATGCGGCTGTTGGGCCAGGTGAACAGGAAACGGGGTGAGTAGGCGCGGCCGCACATGCCGTAGTTGCCGGCCCCGAAGCTGCCGCCGATCAGGACGGTGAACTTGGGCACCTCGGCCGAGGCGACGGCCGTGACCAGCTTGGCGCCGTCCTTGGCGATGCCGCCGGCCTCATACTTGCCGCCGACCATGAAGCCCGAGATGTTCTGCAGGAACACCAGCGGGATCTTGCGCTTGCAGGCCAGCTCGATGAAGTGCGCGCCCTTCACGGCGCTCTCGGAAAACAGCACGCCGTTATTGGCCAGGATCGCCACCGGCTGGCCCCAGATGCGGGCGAAGCCGCAGACCAGGGTCGCGCCATACAGCGCCTTGAACTCGTCGAACTTGCTGCCGTCGACGATGCGGGCGATCACCTCGCGGACATCGTACGGGGCGCGGACATCGGTCGGCACCACGCCATAGATCTCTTCGGGCTCGTAGAGCGGCGCCTCGGGTTCGGCCAGGACCAGCTGTTCAGGCTTCGTGGTGTTGAGGTTGGCGACGATCGAGCGGACGATCTCCAGCGCGTGCTCGTCGTTGTCGGCCACGTGGTCGACGACGCCCGAGCGACGGCCGTGGGTCTCCGCTCCGCCCAGCTCCTCGGCCGAGATCACCTCGCCGGTGGCGGCCTTCACCAGCGGCGGGCCTGCCAGGAAGATGGTGCCCTGGTTGCGGACGATGACGGTCTCGTCGCTCATCGCCGGGACATAGGCCCCGCCGGCCGTGCACGAGCCCATGACGCAGGCGATCTGGGCGATCCCCGCCGCGCTCATCCGGGCCTGGTTGAAGAAGATGCGGCCGAAGTGGTCGCGGTCGGGGAAGACCTCGGCCTGGTGCGGCAGGTTCGCGCCGCCGCTGTCGACCAGATAGACGCACGGCAGATGGTTCTGGGCGGCGATCTCCTGGGCGCGCAGGTGCTTCTTCACCGTCATCGGGAAATAGGCCCCGCCCTTCACCGTGGCGTCGTTGGCGACGATCATCACCTCGCGGCCCGATACCCGGCCGACGCCGCAGATCATGCCCGCGCCGGGCGCCTCGCCGTCATAGAGGTCGCAGGCGGCCAGCTGGCCGATCTCCAGGAAGGGCGAACCAGGATCCAGCAGGCGCTCGACGCGCTGGCGGGGCAGAAGCTTGCCGCGCGCCGTGTGCTTTTCGCGCGAGCTTTCGGAACCGCCCAGCGCCGCCTCGGCCACCTTGGCCTGGAGCTCGGCCACGAGAGCGCGGTTGTGGGCGGCGTTGCGGGCGAAGGTCTCGCCGGACGCGTCGATAACGGAGTTCAACTTCGGCATGAACGACGCTTAGCCTTTTCCACCCTTGCCCGAAAGTCGGAGCTTTTTGGACCCTGAACCGGGAGATTCAGAGCCAAATCCGTTCTCGTCCATTTCGTCTTGCGGAGCAACAGTTGCGCCCGAACGGCCCGTTGTGGTCAAGCCTGCCGCGAAGTAGCGTCCGCAACGTGGAAACGCCCCTGCCCGACGACTCGGCCCTGGCCCGTCTTTTCGCCCGAACCCGGCAGAACGGGACGGCGGCGTGGTTCTCGCTGCCCGGCGGCGCGACGCTGTTTCGGCCCGGCGAAGAGGCTTCCCAGCTCTACTTCCTGAAGACCGGCCGCCTCGGGGCCTTCCGCCGGGAGGAAGGCCAGGAGCCGCAATTCCTGGGCGTGGTCCGTCCGGGCGAGCCGGCCGGCGAGATGGCCCTGGTCGGCGACAGCGCTCACTCGGCCTTCATGGTGGCCTTGCGCGACAGCGAGGTACTGGCCCTGCCGCGCGAGGACTTCTTCGACGCGGCCGAGGAGGATCCCGGCGTGATGCTGGAGCTGTCGCGGCTGATGATCCGCCGCGCCCGCCAAGCCCAGACCCACGCAGCGATCGGCGATCCGTCGGTGTTCGGCTTCATCGCCGAGGAGGCCGGCGCGGCCATCCGGCCGGTGGTCGAGCGCCTGGGCCGTTGCATCGAGACCCTGGGGTATTCGGTGACCGTCGAGGGCGTCGAGTCGCTGCTGGCCCCGACCGAGTGGTTCAGCAATGTCGAGCGCGCCCACGACTTCGTGCTCTATGTAGCCGAGGCCGACGAGACGGCCTGGAAGCATGTCGTCGGCCGCCAGGTCGATCGGCTGTTCCGGGTCGGGCGCGGCGACCGGCCGCCGCCGGATCAGGCGACCAGCTACGCCTCGGCGCCGTTGCAGGCCCAGCGGCTGATCGACCTGATCCTGCTGCAATCGGCCAGCCTGGCGCGGCCCAGCGGTTCGGCGGAATGGTTGGCAGCCACACAGGCCGCGCGCCTGTTCCATCTGCGCGAGAACGGCGTGGCCGACCTCCAAAGGCTGGCGCGGGTGCTGACCGGACAGTCGGTGGGCCTGGTGCTGTCCGGCGGCGGCGCCCGGGCCTATGCCCACATCGGCGCGATCCAGGCCCTGCGCGAACGCGGCGTGCCGATCGACTTCGTCGGCGGGGCCTCGATGGGGGCGATGGTGGCGGCCGGGATCGCCATGGGCTGGGACGACGGCGAGTTGGAGAGCCGCATCCGCAAGGCCTTCGTCGATTCCAGCCCACTGGACGACATCGCCTTCCCGCTGATCGCCATGACCCGCGGCGAGAAGGTCAAGGCGCGACTGGCCGAGCATTTCGGCACGGTCGACATCAGCGACCTGTGGCTGCCGTTCTTCGCCGTGTCGTCGAACCTGACCTCGGGGGCCTATCAACTACACCGGACCGGCGACCTGCAGACGGCGCTGCGGGCCTCGATCTCGCTGCCGGGCGTGCTGCCGCCAGCCGACCTGGATGGCCAGGTGCTGGTCGACGGGGCTGTGATGAAGAACTTCCCGGCCGACGTCATGCGCTCGTTCCAGCTGGGGCCGATCGTTGGCGTCGACGTCACCCGCGGCCGCAGCATCACCAGCGCCGATCTCGTCGCGCCACCGTCGCTCTGGAGCTGGATCCTGTCGGGCGAGTGGCGCAAGGGCCCGCCGATCGTGGCGCTGCTGATGCGCGCGGCCACCGTCACCACCGGTCGCGACCTGGCCGCCGCACGCGAAGCCACCGACGTCCTGATCACGCCCAAGCTGGAGGGCATCGACATCCGCGACTGGCGCGCCTTCGAGCCCGCGGTTAAAGCCGGCTACCTCGCCGCCAGCCAGGCCCTGGACGCCCTCCCCGGACCGGTCGCCGAACTGCGGCGCAGGCCCAGCCTGGCGGAACGCGGCTAGGCTCCTCGCGCCACGATGAACAGCCGCTGGAACGGGAACAGGGTCACGCCGTCCGCGCGGCGCGGATAGTCGCGCGCCAGCCGCTTGCGCCAGGCATCCAGGAACAAGGTCTTGTCCTGATCCGGCAGGACATCGAGATAGGGCCGCAGCGTCGTGCCCAGGGTCCAGTCGACGATCGGGTCCTGGCCATGCAGGGCGTGCAGATAGGTCGTGCTCCAGATGTCGACCTCGGGGCACAGCGGCGCCAGCCAACCGTAGTAGTCCTCTGCCGTATTGGCGTGGCGCACGCCCTCGACGCCCGAGAAGCGCGCGGCCCACGGCCCTTCGGCGGCGATCTGCGCCAGGCTGGCCCGCCAGCCCAGGCCGTCGACCACCGGCATCTGCACGGCCAGCACGCCGCCGGGCGCCAGGCTCCGGGCCAGGTGCGGGATCAGGTTCGCGTGGTCGTCCACCCACTGCAGGGCGGCGTTGCTGAAGATCAGGTCGGCCGGGACCTCGGGCGCGAAGCCGGCAATGTCGCCCTGCACCCACTCGACTTGCGCCGGCAAGGTCCTGGCCCGGGCCAGCATCTCCGGACTGGAGTCCATGCCCCGCACCCGGGCCTGCGGATGCCGCGCCGCCAGCAGCGCCGCCTGCTCGCCGAGGCCACAGCCAAGGTCCCAGATTTCGTACGGATTGAGGTCGCCAGGAATGGCCGTCAGCAGGTCCAGCGCCGGCCGCTCCCGGTATCGGCGATAGAGGGCGTAGATATCCGGATCCCAGCTGGCCATGCGAATGCCTTCGTCCTTCTGATGCAGGTCAATGCAACCTGCGCCTTTGTGAAGAATTCTTCTCACAGGAGAAGATTCATCATACGGTCCGAGTCAGGTCTCCGACAGAGGGACCGTAAGGGAAGGATTCACGCGGCATGGCTACGCGCATTCACCTGGTTCCCGGCGGTCATTCCGCGCCGCCGACCACCCATCGCAAATTCAATTTCGATCGCCCCCTGGTCATCGGCGCCGCCGTGGCGATGTGGGCGGCCATCCTGGTCGTGCTCAAGCTTCTGCCGATCTGATCGTCCAGTAACCTGCGACGTCCGGTCACGTACGATTTGCTCTTTTCAACAGCGCGATAACACCCATATCCTCTTGGTGTTGTTCAACTACTGAAAGGAGGTGATCTAGTGTCTCATTGTCTCCCACCGCGGTCGCAAGTCGTGACCTGGAGCCCTAAGAGCGAGGTTTCCGCCTGAGGCGTTGAACGCCTAGGGTTCTAAGTCACGCCGCTTGCTAGCGGTAACGACGATGGAGGGCCGTTCCGAGCAATCGGGGCGGCCCTTTTCAATTTCCGCTCAAACTGTCATCCCGGCCAAGCGCGTAGCGCGCCGAGCCGGGACCGCAGGAAGCGCCAACGTTTGCCGCGGTCCCGGCTCTTCGCTTCGCTACGGCCGGGGTGACAGTTTGTCCTAAGCCCCCATCAGCTCCCCCCCGGTCACGGACCGCCGGATCTCGTTCGTCCCTGCGCCAATGTCGTAGAGCTTGGCGTCGCGCAGCAGGCGCTCGACCGGCCATTCCTTGGTGTAGCCCGCGCCGCCCAGGGCCTGGATGGCCTCCAGCGACACCTTCACCGCGTTTTCCGACGCCAGCAGGATCGCGCCGGCGGCGTCGTAGCGCGTGGTCTTGCCCGCGTCGCAGGCCCGCGCCACGGCATAGACATAAGCCCGGGCCGAGTTCAGGGCCACGTACATGTCGGCCACCTTGCCCTGCATCAGCTGGAACGAGCCGATCGGCGCGCCGAACTGCTTGCGGTCTCGGACATAGGGCAGCACCACGTCAAGACAGGCCTGCATGATGCCCAGCGGGCCGGCGCTGAGCACGGCGCGCTCGTAGTCCAGGCCGCTCATCAGCACCCCGACGCCGCCGCCGACCGGGCCCATGATGTTCTCTTCCGGGATCTCGCAATCCTCGAACACCAACTCGGCGGTGTCGCTGCCGCGCATGCCCATCTTGTCCAGCTTCTTGCTGACGCTGAAGCCCTTCATGCCCTTCTCGACGATGAAGGCGGTGATCCGCTTCTCATCGGTCTTGGCGTAGACCACCAGCACGTCGGCGTGGGGCGCGTTGGTGATCCAGAACTTGGTGCCGTTCAGGACGTAGCGGTCGCCGACCTGCTCGGCGCGCAGCTTCATCGACACCACGTCCGAGCCCGAACCGGCCTCGCTCATGGCCAGCGAACCGACATGCTCGCCGCTGATCAGCTTGGGCAGGTACCTGTGCTTCTGCTCGGGCGTGCCCCAGCGGCGGATCTGATTGACGCACAGGTTCGAGTGCGCGCCGTAGCTGAGGCCCACCGAGGCTGAGGCGCGAGACACCTCCTCCATCGCCACCACGTGCTCGAGATAGCCCAGGCCCAGGCCGCCGAACTCTTCCTCGACGGTGATGCCGTGCAGGCCCAAGTCGCCCATCGGGACCCACAGGCCGCGCGGGAATGCGTTGGTCTCGTCGATCTGGGCCGCCAACGGCGCGATCTTGTCGGCGGCGAAGCGGGCCGTGGTGTCGCGGATCGCGTCGGCCGTCTCGCCCAGCGCGAAGTCCATCGAGGGTGCGAAATTTATCGTCATAGCGCCATCCAACAGCACAAACGCCCGCGGATCAATCTGACCCGCGGGCGTTCTTGCTCAGCTTACGTGGCGTAAGGAAACTATTCCTCGTCGCCAGCGTCTGGACCGGCCAGGCGGCGCAGCAGCAGATAGGCCGAAACCACGAAGCAGATCGCGCCGATCATGCTGGCGCCGTAGCCGAACATCTTGACGCCGGTGTCGGAGCCGGCGGCCACCGTCAGGATCCACAGCACGCCGCCGCCGAACAGGGCCAGACCCAGGATGCCCAGGCTGATCAGCAGGCTGGTGTTGCCAAAGCGCGGCTGCTCCGGATCGGCCAGCGGCACGTCCATCGGGTTCAGCGAGACGGTCTCGTCGCTGGTCGAGAAGCCATCCAGATTGAACACCGACGGGCCGGCGGCCGGGGCGGTGAACAGGCTGGGCTCGGCGACCGGGGCCGTCGGCGCGAAGCTCTCGACCGGGGCGGGCTTTTCGACCTCTTCCACCGGCTGCGGCGTCAGCCGGAACGGCGTGAATTCCAGCGGCGCGGCCGGTTCGACCGGGGTCGTGGTCGTCGCGTCCTGGAACAGCGCCGGCGCGGACTCGGTGACGGCAGGCTGCGCGGGCGGCGGCGGCTCGGGCAGGACGAGGTCGTCCTGCACCGGGGCCGGCTTGGTCGTGGTCACGACCGGCGGGGCGTCGGCGAGGATGGCTTCCAGGCGGGCGCTGACCGCGGCGGCCGATTGCTCGGTGGCCGTCGGGCCGTCCTCTTCCGGGACGACGACGGTCAGCGGCAGGCCTTCCTCGCGCTCGGCGACGACGCGGTCGCCTTCGGTGCGGGCATTGACGGCGATAGGCGTCTGCTTGGGGATCGCGCAGCTGGCGTCGTAGTCGACCTTGGGCCGCAGTACGGAGCTAGGCGCGGGCACCCACTCGCCATTGGCCGGCGTCAGGAACAGGGTCTTTTCGGCCGAGCGGCGACGGACCAGGGCGTCGATGACGATCCGCTCGCCCTCGAAGTCGGCCTTGCGCCACATCTCCATCGCGCACGCGGCTTGCAGCAGCGAGCCCTCGTTGATCCGGCGCAGCACGCCCGAACGGAGGAAGTTGTCGAGACCGATGTTGAAGGCGAAACAGACCAGCGCATCGAACTGGTTCTGGTTCAGCGGCGCGTACGTGTTCTCGTTCACCGAATGGGCGACCGAGATCAGGTCGTACAGCAGCAGCGCCTCGGCGTCCTTTTCCGAGACGGAGGCCCCTTCGCGGGCGGTCAGGGTGTGGCCATAGCCGACCGTCCAGCGCCCGTCGGGGAGCTTGGCGGCCTTCTGACGGTAGCCTTCGAATCTCTTGATGAGATCGACGGAGGCCCGGGTGACCTGATGACGCGGTTTCATCGCGGAGTTTGACCCAGTTTGAGACAGACGCGGATGCGTTCGCCTGTCTCGGCGCAAGGTCGGCGCCAGTTTCGCCTGACACGGTACTTAAAGGATCAGCGACGCGATCAGCAGCACCGCGAAGAAGCCGGTGAAGTCGGTCAGGAAGGTCACGAAGATCGACGACGACACCGCCGGGTCGCGGCCCATCTTCTCCAGGGCCAGCGGCATCAGGATGCCGCCCACCGCCGCGGTGAAGATATTGGCCACCAGGGCCGCGGCGACGATGATGGCCAGAGCCCCGTGATGGTCCTGGACGCCGAAGAACAGATAGGTCGCCGTGCCCATCACCAGCGCCAGGGCCGAGCCGTTGACCAGGCCGACCAAGAGCTCGCGCAGAACGATGCGGCGGGCGTTGGCCGTGGTCAGCTCCTTGCTGGCCAGGGCCCGCACGGCCACGGCCAGGGTCTGGGTGCCGGCGTTGCCGCCCAGCGACGAGACGATCGGCATCAGGATGGCCAGGGCCACCAGCTTGGCGATCTCGTCCTGGAAGATGGCCACGCCGCTGACCGCCAGGGTGGCGGTGACCAGGTTCAGCATCAGCCACGGCAGGCGCGAGCGGACGATGTCGATCACCGAGGCGTCACGGCCCGCGTCCGACACACCGGCCAGGGCCAGAATGTCTTCCTGGGCTTCGTCGCGGATGACCTCGACGATGTCGTCGACGGTGATCTGGCCCACCAGGCGACCGCCCGGCTCGATCACCGGGGCGCTGATCAGGTGGTACTTGTCGAAGATATAGGCGACCTCTTCCTGGTCCATCTCGACCGGGATTTCGGTGACTGCCTCCATCAGCTCCGTCAGCGGGGTCTCGCGGCGGCTGCGCAGCAGGATGCTGATCGGGATCGCCCCGACCGGCTTGAAGGTCGGATCGATCACATAGACGTCGAAGAACAGCTCCGGCAGCTGGTCGCCGGCGTCGCGGACGTGGTCGATGGTCTGGCCGACCGTCCAGAATTCCGGCGCGGCCAGGAACTCGCGCTGCATCAGGCGGCCGGCGGTCTCGTCCTCGTAGGACAGGGTCGTCTCGATCGCGGCGCGATCCAGCTCGCCCATGGCGGCCAGAACCTGGAAGCGCTTGGTGTCGTCCAGGTCGTCGATGACGTCGGCGGCGTCGTCGGTGTCCAGTTCCTCCAGCGCGCGAGCCAGGGTGACCGAAGGGGTCGCCTCCAGCACCTCCTCGCGGATGTTGTCTTCCAGCTCCGAGATGATCTCGCCCAGCGCCTCGGGATCCAGCAGCGGGATGATCTGCTCGCGATAGTCGGCGGTCAGGAAGCCCATCAGGTCGGCGACATCCGCCGGCTCCAGCGCGCCCATCAGCTCGCGCAGGCGCTTGGCGTCGCCGCTGTCGGCGGCGTCGATCACCATCTCTACGTATTCGGGATTGAGGGCGTAGTCCTCGCCAAGCGCGAGGTCCTCGAGCTCCTCAGGGGTCTCGGTCTTGGCCAACGGAATGGCGTCGTCCAGCACGTCGTCGGTCAGTTCGGCGGTGTCCCGGGTCATGGGGGCCTCCTGAGCTCTTAGAGCGCTGGGTTCGTTGGGCTTGGTCCGATGAAGCGACCCTGAGGCGAAATCAGGGCCTGAAACGATTAGAGCGCCCCTAGCGAGTCGGAAACCGATTTCGCCGGGAGCGCTCTATTCTGTGTTCAACACTGGTGCGGTCGAGAAGACTCGAACTTCCACATCTTGCGATACAGCGACCTCAACGCTGCGCGTCTACCAATTCCGCCACGACCGCTCGTGGTGAGCCGCGGCTGGTAGCAAACTGAATCGGCTTTGGGAAGCCGGAAGTTCGAGAATTACGCGCCGCCGGCCATGTAGTCGTAGACGTCGGCCGCGCGCGTCACCTGGATGGCGATGCGGTCGTCGCTGATCTGGATTTCGCCGCGGGCGATCGGGTGGTTGTTGGCCAGGATCCACACCTCGTCATTGGTCTTGGCGTCCAGCGGGATCACCGCGCCGCGACCCATGCGCAAAAGTTGCTGCATAGGCAGGATCGAGCGCCCCAGCAGAACGGAGATCTCGACATTGACGGCGTTGACCTGGCTCACGAAGTAAGGCCCCTGAAACTGACGCATCTACGGCCGTGGTGGCCGCGCCGTCTCGATTGCAAGATTAGGGCCGTATGCTTGCCTTCCCGTTAAACCCTGAAAACGCTGAACTTCCGAAGATGGGGCGCGACGACGCCGCGCCGGTGGGGTGGGCGGTTTCGACCGGCTACGTGGATTACCCGGCAGCCGTTGCCGCCATGGAGGCCCGCGCGGGCGCCATCGCCGACGGCACGGCGGGCGAACTGATCTGGCTGCTGGAGCATCCGCCGCTCTACACGTCGGGGGTCTCGGCCAAGGCTGGCGACCTGATCCAGCCCGACCGCTTCCCGGTGTTCGAGAGCGGCCGCGGCGGACAGTTCACCTATCACGGCCCCGGCCAGCGGGTGGCCTATGTGATGCTGGACCTGACAAAGCGCGGCCGCGACGTCCGCGCCTTCGTGGCGGCGCTGGAGGCCTGGATCATCGACGCCCTGGCCGCCTTCAACGTCACCGGCGAACTGCGCGACGGTCGCGTCGGCGTCTGGGTCGAGCGCAAGGGCGCGGGCTGGAGCCGCGAGGACAAGATCGCCGCCCTCGGGGTGAAGCTGCGCAAGTGGGTCAGCTTCCACGGGATCAGCCTGAACGTGGAGCCCGAGCTGGACCACTTCTCTGGCATCGTTCCCTGCGGCCAGGTCGAGCACGGCGTGACCAGCCTGGTGGACTTAGGCCTGCCCGTCACCATGGACGAGGCCGACGCGGCGCTGCGGACTAGCTTCGAGAAGGTGTTCGGGCCGGTCGAGGACGTGGAAGCGCCGGTCTAACCCGCCACCGTCTTCTGCGGATTGGGTCCATAGCGATTGGCGCCCTGCTCGCCGCCCATGACGCCCAGCTCGACCACCGCCCACAGGATCACCAGCGAGAACATGAAGTCCAGGAAGTGCTCGGGCTGGGGCCAGACCGCGACGATGGCGATCAGGATCAGCATCGACCACCAGCCCGACCGGCCGCGATCATGCAGCCGTTTGGACAACACGCAGGCGCCCGAGAACAGCAGGGCCGGATAGACCAGCCAGCCGGTCAGCCAATGCAGGGTGTAGCCGGCGATGGCCTCGTAGAGCACCGCCGCGCCGATCAGCACGCCCGAGGCGACCAGGAACGGCGTGCGCGCCAGCCTGCCGTTCGACGACAGGAACAGCTCCGCCCACTCGCTACGATCGCTCATCTTGGCTTGGCTCCGACTCGGCAAGTCGCCGAGCGGACAATCTAGGCTTTCGGCGCCTCGCTCGAAAGAGCGGCCAGGGCGCTTTACCGTCACCGTTCGACGAGCGCCGATCAACCCAACTGGGTTTGCAAGCGAGGCTCCGAGCGGTAAACCAGCGCCCAAGCTGACACCGGTTACCCGCAGTATTCGAGCGTTTTGGGAGCCGTGATGTAGTCATTCGGGAGGACACGTTTCATGAAGGCGATTTTCCTGGGCTCGGCCTGTGCGCTGATCCTCGCCAATGCGGCCGCCGCGCAAGCGTCTGAACCGGCCCTGCTGTTCAAGGTCTCGGGCGACAAGGGCCTGGTGGCCGACGTCGCCGTGGGCGACCCGATCCCCAATTTCGCCGACAAGGTCACGCCGATCGACGGCAAGTCCGGCCAGGGCTTCCATGCCGAGGATGACGGCATCGTCTCGTGGAACGCGCCCGGCAACATCCAGGCCCAGCGCGGCACGCTCTCGTTCTTCTGGCGCTCGGGCTATCCGGTCGGCGTCGCCCCGTTCGTGATCTTCCGCGTCGGCTATGCCGATCACAGCAGCTGGGACATGGCGTTCCTGCGCCTCGACTGGAACGGCCAGGGCTTCGACGCCTTCGTCACCGACAACGGCCTGGCCCGCACCCGCGTGTCGTTCAAGGTCGACAAGAACCCGGCCGCCGACGCCTGGACGCACCTGGCCTTCACCTGGGACGAGACCACCGGCGTCCAGCTGTTCGTCGACGGCAAGCTGGCGGCCAAGACGGAAGCCAAGGCGACCTATGACGCAGGCCTGGACCAGTTCGGCGTCGCCGGTCGCGTGATCGCCCCGCACCAGGTGCAGAGCCGCTACAACTTCACCCGCGGCGGCGACCTGGACGAGCTGCGTGTCTATGACCGCCCGCTGGCCGCCGACGCCATCGCCGCCCTGGCCCGCAACGAGGCCCCGACCGCCGAAGCCCCGGTTCCGACTCTGGCCGACCCAGCCATCCGCACGGCCTGGAAGCAGCGCTACGGCTGGAACAAGAGCGCCCCGCCCTATCTGGCCGACGCCAAGACCACGATCCGCAAGGTCGAGTTCGCCGACGCCAAGGACATCAAGCAGTGGATGTGGCGGGCCAACGACGGCATCTCCGAAACCACCTGGCCCGGCGTCTACAACCGCTCGCGCCTGCCCGGCCGCGACGACTACTTCCAGCTGCCCGACTGGAACGTCTATGTCGACGGCGGCAAGGCCTTGACCCTGGCCCTGCCCGACGAGCCGATCAACCGCATCGAGATCCAGGGCCCGGCGTATGGCGACATGACCTGGGCGGCGAAGGCCGGCGAGAAGGCTTCGAGCGTCGCCAAGCGGCCTAAGGACCAGCAGCGTACGGTCGACAGCTTCGCCAAGCCGCTGAGCGGCGGCGTCCTGACCTTCACCAACGTGGCGCAGGAAACCCCGATCCAGGAGATCTGGGCCTATAACGTCACCGCCGGCGAAGAGCCCAAGGACGCGTTCAAGATGACCTACACGGTCCGGCCCGACGTGGCGCCGGACTATCTGAACCTGACCGAACTCAACGCCTATATCGCCGGCCGTCATCCCGCCGGCGAGCGCGCCATCGTGGTGGCCGTGCCCGACGCCGCACCGACCCGCACGCGCCCCGCCTCGGACCTGGCCGCGCCCGGCCTGCCGATCGTGCACGTGCTGATCCCGTCGGGCTTCGGCGACGCCCCGGCCGGCAAGCCCCTGGCGCGTAACTGGGCCTATGGCTGGGAGAACGCCCGCGACGGCCTGGACGGCGTCGCCATCGACATCCCCGCCCTGCCTGGCGCCACTGGCGCCACGATCCCGCTGAACATCCAGATCAAGGATCCGATCTGGCCGGGCCGCAACATGATCGACGTCAGCGTCTCGGTGAAGGCCGGCGAGGCCCGCACCATCTGGCTGGACCTGCGCGACCGCATCCTGGCCACCGAGAGCCTGTACCTGACCATCGCCGCCGACAGCGCCGACTTCGGGCCCAAGGCGCTTGACGGCGCCAAGATCCGCCTGGTGTTCAAGGACCGCGACCTGGCCAAGGCCGAGCACGTCGCCGACCGCCTGAACCAGGTGAAGGACAACTGGGCTTTCCTGGTCGAGGAGCACACCACCTCCAAGCGCCAGGGCCTGTATCGCCGCCTCTATGCCGACATCTCCGACCTGCTGAAGGTCGATCCCGAAAACCAGATCGGCCGCGAGTACTGGGGCGACATCACCTTCGGCAGCCAGGGCTGGCCGCCGTTCGAACAGCCCAAGCCGACCGACGGCACGCCGCTGTGGGCCTTCCGCCAGACCCAGGACCTCAAGCAGGTCAGCCAGTACATGAACTGGTGGATCGACGAGCGTCAGGCCGATTTCGGCGACTTCGGCGGCGGCCTGTCGGATGACAGCGACCTGCTGCAGCAGTGGCCGGGCGTGGCGCTGATGGGCGTCCAGCCGGACAAGATCACCCACTCGCTGAACCGCCTGACCGACGCGGTCTACGCCAACGGCATGTTCACCGACGGCCTGTCGACCATCGTCACCGACGAGCTGCACGCCTACGAGGAAGGCATCAACTCCAACTCGTCGGCCCTGTACGTCAACTATGGCGACCCGCTGGCGGTCGAGCGCCTGTTCACGACGGTCAAGGCCCTGCCCCGGGTCATCGACAAGAACCCGGCCGGCCACGTCCACTTCAACACCAACTGGTACAGCGGCAAGATCTCGTATCGCGAAGGCCCGTGGGAGTGGCAGAAGCCCTACTCGTTCGGCGTCGTACACCCGTCGATCCTGATCGGCGACTACAATGGCGACCAGACGGCCAAGGACACCGTCATCGGCCTGGCCGACGGCTACATGGCTCACACCAAGCCCGACGGCTCGCTGCCCAACGAGATCAACTGGCGCAGCGACGCCGAGCGCGGCGGCACGGTGCTGCAGGGCTCGGGCGCGGATGGTCCGTTCCAGATCTTCTGGTCGGCCTATCGCCTGACCGGCAACAAGAAGTACCTGGCCCCGCTGCAGTGGCGGATCTCCAAGAACGGCGTCCGGGCGCTGCAGAGCATCAACGAGAACGCCCTGACCGAAATGGGCCTGGCGGCGGCCAACAAGGACGCCCTGGTCAAGGCCGCGGCCAAGGGCGGCGCGTTCGAGCGCTATTCGGCCTGGAACCTGACCGGCGACAAGAAGCACCTCGAGGCGCTCTACGCCGACGAGATCCAGTTCAACGCCCAGCACATGTACATGCACACCGAAGGCCACTGGTGGTCCGACCGCGTGGAGCTGCCGACCGACATCCTGCAGCGCACCCGCCTGGGGGGTCTCGCCAACAAGCGCAGCCAGATGACTCCGGGCCACACCGTATCGTGGCGCTTCGACGGCGCGGACGGCACAGACATCGCGGTGCTGGTCAAGGACGCCACCAAAACCGGCTTCAAGGTCATCGCCTACAACACCACCGACAAGCCGGTGACAGCGACCATGACCGGCTGGAACGTGGCGCCGGGCCAGTGGACGCTGAGCGAAGGTCTCGACGCCAATGGCGACGACGCGATCGACGGCGCGGCCCAGACCCGCACCGTGGCCTTCGAGCGCAGCCTCGGGACGACGATCACCCTGGCTCCGCGTCAGACGACGTTCGTCGACATGGCGCTGACGACGGCCGGCAACGAGGCGAAATCCGCCTTTGGCGACGCCTC
>CAZRPD010000019.1:0-4042 GCA_964601775.1 uncultured Caulobacter sp.
CGGCGGCGGTCTCGACCTTGATGCCGGCCGAACGCTTGGCCGGTTCGGTGACCTTGATCACCTTCAGGCGCGGCGCGACATCGACGCCATAGTCGGCGACCGCCTTGCTGGCGATCTCCTTCTTCTTGGCCTTCATGATGTTGGGCAGAGACGCGTAGCGCGGCTCGTTCAGGCGCAGGTCGGCGGTGACGATGGCCGGCAGGTCGACGTCCAGAGTCTGCAGGCCGCCGTCGACTTCGCGGGTGACCTTGGCGGTCGAGCCGGAAACCTCGAGGGCCGAGGCGTAGGTCGCCTGCGGCCAGCCCAGCAGGGCCGACAGCATCTGGCCGACGGCGTTGTTGTCGCCGTCGATCGCCTGCTTGCCCATCAGGACGAGGTTGGGGTTCTCTTCCGCCACGACGGCGGCCAGCAGCTTGGCGACAGCCAGCGGCTCGGGGTCGGCGTCGGTGGTGATCAGAATGCCGCGATCGCCGCCCATGGCCAGGGCGGTGCGGATCGTCTCCTGCGCCTGGGCCGGACCGATGCTGACGATGACGACTTCCGTCGCCACGCCTTTTTCCTTGAGACGCACGGCTTCTTCCACCGCGATCTCGCAGAAGGGATTCATCGACATCTTCACGTTCGCGAGGTCGACGCCGGTCTGGTCCGCCTTAACACGGGCCTTCACGTTGTAATCGATCACCCGTTTGACGGGGACTAGGACCTTCATGGGCGTTTCGCCTCCAGGCTACGTTTTCTCCTGCTGGCCAACCGAATTAGCGCTTCGGAGGCGCAATGCAAGTTTCCCTTTGCGTAAGCGTAATGCATTCCGCGAGTTGCGGTTCAAACAATTGTACGATTCTCGGACTTTTGTTTGCGAGGCTGCGTCGGCGCAGCCAATTCCCTTGGCCCCGGAAAACCGCTAGGGAGCGGCCATGAACAAGACCTTCACTCGCCTGAAGTACATCTTCCTGGGCCTGTTCCTGCTCAGCAGCGCCGGCGTTCTAGCCTACCACGCCATGTGGGTCTGGCCGAAGGAGCGCTGTGAGGCGCGAGGCGGGGCCTGGGCCGGCAAGTGGCTCAAATGCGCCGCGGTCTATCCGATCGAGACCTGGACGCGCCGGCCAATCGGTACGCCGCCGCTGAACGACCAGAAGGCCGATGGTCCGACGGCCGATGCGCCGGCCAAGGCCGCTCCGGCGGCGCCGGAACAGAACCCGTAAGCTTCTAGGCGCGCGTCGCGCCCGGCGTCCACAGGACGTCCGCCTTGCCCTTGTCGTTGCTCCAGCGGGCGGCGACGAACAGCAGGTCCGACAGGCGGTTCAGATACTTGATCGCCGGCGCGCCGACGATCTCGCCTTCGGTCGCGGCCAGGGCCACGCAGGTTCGCTCGGCGCGACGGCAGACCGTCCGCGCCACATGCAGCGCCGCCGCGGCCGGCGACCCAGCTGGCAGCACGAAGGACGTCAGGGGCTGCATCTCGCCATTCAGCAGGTCGATCTCCTGCTCCAGCCGCGTGACCTGATTTTCCAGGATGCGCAGCGGCTCCCACTCAGGCTTGCCGTGCTGCTCGGGCGTGGCCAGGTCCGCGCCCAGGTCGAAAAGGTCGTTCTGGATCCGCTCCAGCATGGCGTCCAGCGTCGAGTCGCTCGCGGTATGTTGGCGAGCCTGACCGATGGCGGCGTTGGTCTCGTCGACCCCGCCATAGGCCTCGACCCGCAGCGACGCCTTGCTGACTGGCGCGCCGGTGGCCAGGCGGGTCGAGCCGCCATCGCCAGTGCGGGTGTAGATCTTGTTCAGCGTGACCATGTGGCCTCCTGGCGTGTCAGCCGCCCTTGCGCCACCAGAACATCGCCCCGACCAGCACGATGATCGCCACGAACTGCAGCACCACGCGCAGCCGCATCAGCTTGTTCGAATAGGAGCGGCCGAAGTCGCCGCCGCGGAACAGCGCATAGAGCCCGGCCCCCAGGGCCAGAAGGACGGCCAGGAGCGCGGCCGGGACGAGAAAGTCGAACACTTGAGACATGGGCTGGAGAATAGGCCCTCCGCGACGGCCGCGCCATAGCCCCGCTCGGTCCGCGAGTATCGTCGCCAAACATCGTCCGATGATCGAGTTCGCCGAATGTGTTCAGTGAGCCTATTTGTCGCAGTGACGCTTGGATACCGGTGTCACATATAGCCATCATGCCCGTCGTTCGCTGATTTTTGTTCATTTTCGTGGTTGCCAGGACGTTTTTCCGGCGTTAAAGGCCCCGCTTCAAAATTTTAGTGCGCGTTCGTTGAACATGATCAACTCCCCCACCGCGGATCTGTTCGACGCTTTCACTGACCCCAGCGGGGGTATGGAGATAACCGCATGGCCTCGAGCGCTCACGCCTCGAACGCCGCCAGCCTCTCCGCGAATGATCGCGAAGAAGCCCTGGCCGAAGTCCGTCAACTGATTACCGACCTGCGCGACGCCGCTCAGGACGGCCGTCAGCTGGCCCGCCGCTACGCCGACGTCCTTCAGAACGTCGTCGACGAGTACTGCATTGAATTCGAGAAGCGGGCGGAAGCCGCTCTCGCCCGCCTGGAGGCCGCCGCATGAGCTTCGTGTCCGTCAATATGGAGTCCGGCGCCGAAACGCCGGTCAAGCTGACCCGCCGCGCGCTGGCCAAGCAGCGCACGCGCGAGCGCGTCCTGGCCGCCGCCCGTCGCCTGTTCACCGAGCGCGGCTACGAAGGCGCCACGATCCGTGACATCGCTCAGGCCGCCGGCATGTCGACCGGCGCCGTGTTCGCCAGCTTCGCCGACAAGTCGGAGCTGTTCGAAGAGATCCTGACCGCCGATCACGAAGTCATCTACGCCCAGATGACCCAGGCCTCGCGCAGCGCCAAGACGATCGACGAGGCCCTGCTGGGCCTGTTCGCGGTCGCCTATGGCTTCCACGTGGAGCAGCTGCCGCTGCTGCGTGCCAGCATCGCGGTCTCGTGGACCCGTTCGGAGGCTGCCGAGCGCCGCGCCCGCAACGACCTCAAGCACATCTTCCGCCTGATCACCGAAGCGCTGCAACGCGGCGTCGACGCGGGTCAGTTGAAGAAAGATATCGACGCCAAGCTCTTGGCTGAAATCAGCTGGGACGTGTATGTCGGCAACTATCGCCGCGCCGTCTACGACGGTTGGTCGGTGGAAGCTCTGCTAGCGCGGCTTTCGGAACAACTGAAGGTCATCTTCGCGGGCGCTCGCGCCTGACGAATTAACTGGGGCGTTCCGTTCAGGGGGAACGGAACGCCTTTGGCTTCAACGACGCTAGCGTGTTCGAGGGGGACGTGCGTGGGCGTAAGAGACGATCAGAAGGCCGCCACCCGGGAGAAGGTTCTCGAGGCGGCCCGCGACCTCTTCAACGAGGTCGGCTACGAGGAGACCACCATCCGCGCCATTGCGGAGCGGGCGGGGGTGTCCGTCGGTAGCGTGTTCACCACCTTCGCCTCCAAGGCGGAGGTGCTGAGCCATGTCATGGAGCACCGGCTGACCGGGCTCTATGCGGAACTGGATCGCGTGACGCCGTTCCTGCGTGGAACGACGGCCGACAAGCTGTGCTCGATCTTCGCCATCCACTACGAGTTCGAGTGCCGGCGGGTGAAGCTGTTCCTGGCCCACATCGCCGCCTCGTACAATCCGGCCAACGACCCGGGCGTGACGCCCTATGGTCGCAATAACCGCCTGAACCAGATGATCCTGGACGTGCTGGAAGAGGGTGTGGCGAAGGGCGACGTGCGCGGCGATCTGGACCTGCCACTCGTGGTCGACACGCTGAAGGCGGCTTATGCCTGGAACTATCGCCTGACCGCGGCGGCCGGCGGCGGCTTGCCCGCCGCGCAGATGTCGGCGGCCATGGACCGCCAGATCTCGATCATTGCCGAGGGCTGGCGTCCGCGCTGACGGCGCTAAGCTCAAGAAACAGCACGCCGCCCGCGGGATCCGCGGGCGGGGGGTCTTTTGGGTCGAGGGCGGCGCCTAGAACGCGTACTTCCGGGCGGCCGTGTAGGTCCGCGGCCCGCCATAGGGGTACTGGGTGTAG
>CAZRPD010000019.1:4052-46452 GCA_964601775.1 uncultured Caulobacter sp.
GATCACATTGCCGGGTTCAAGTCTCCAGTTCTGGCCGGCGCCGCGCGCCGCCGGCACCAGGCCGACGACACCCAACGGCCCCGGGGCGATCCGCGGGCGGCGTTTCTTTTGGCTCGAGGGCGTCGCCTAGAACGCGTACTTCAGGGCGACCGTGTAGTTCCGCGGCTCGCCATAGCGGTACTGGCTGTAGAAGCCGGTCTGGGCGTAATAGGTCTTGTCCGTCAGGTTCTCGATATTGGCCTGGACCGACAGCTGCTCGTTGATGTCGTAGCGGGCCATCAGGCTGACCAGGGCGAACGACTTCTGCGCGAAGTTGAACGGCGCGCCGGTGACCGGGTTGGCCGAGGCCGAATAGGCTTCGCTCTGCCAGTTGACGCCGCCGCCGACGGTCAGGCCGTCCAGCGCGCCCGTCAGGCTGTAGGTGGTGAACACCTTGAACAGCTTGCGTGGGAAGGCGGTGTTGACCTTCGCATCATTGACGTCGCGCATCTGGAACTGGCTGTAGCCCAGCGAGATGTTCCAGTTGTCGACCGGCTTGCCGATCACTTCCAGCTCGAAGCCCTTGCTGGTCGCGCCCTTGGCGGCGATCGAGGCGCGGGTCGGCGGGCTGGAGCCCGGGATGATGTGGGTCGCATCCGGGTCGGTCTGGGCCAGGTTGTCCTGCACGATGCGGAACACCGCCACCGAGGTCTGCAGACGGTCACCGAAGAACGCGCTCTTCAGGCCGCCTTCCAGGCTCTCGCCGGTGATCGGGGCCAGATACTCGCCCCGGAAGTCCTGGGCGTTCTGCGGCTGGAAGATCTCGGTGTAGCTGGCGTAGAGGCGGTGGTTCGACGTCAGGTCGTACAGCGCGCCCAGATAGGGCACGAAGACATTGTCGTCACCGAAGTCGAAGGTCCCGTAGTTGAAGCCCTTCTGGCGCCAGCTGGCCAGGCGCGCGCCGCCGATGACCTTGAACTGGTCGGTGACGTTCAGGCGGGTGGCCGCGTAGTAGCCGCTCTGCTTGATGCGCTGGTCGACGGTGGGGTTCTTGGTGTTCGAGAACGTCGGGTGCGGGATCGCGGTCCAGTCGTAGAAGCTGCCCGACGCCGTCGGCGCCGAGATCTGCGCGTAGGTGTCGGTGGTCAGGTGCTGCTTGCTGCCCAGCGCGCCCAGCACCAGTTCATGCTGGCGGCCAAACAGGGTGTAGTCGCCCTTCAGCTGGACATCGATGCTGTTCTGGATGCTCTCGCCCTTGTCCCGATAAGGGTAGGGGGCGAACTGCCAGTTGCCGGTCGCCTTGTCGATCAGGCCCGACATGTAGAGCAGCTCGGTGCTCTGGGCGTTGCGGATCCAGTTGTAGTTGATCGACAGCGACCAGCCGTTGCCGAACTGGTGCTGCAGGTTGGCGAAGACGTTCTGGTTGGTGCTGTCCCAGTAGCTCCACTTGGCCGAGGCGGTCTTGGCGCGATCCCACTTAGCGACGCTGCCGTCGCTGAAGAAGGTGGGCAGGGCGCCCCAGGCCGGCGCGTTCGGCGCGCCCTTCTGCTGGCTGGCGCCGACGCGCAGCAGCGTGGCGTCGTCCAGGTCGGCGTCGATGACCCCGTACAGCACCGACTTCTCGTTCTTGTACCAATCGATGAAGTTCTCGGTCTTTTCGTACTTGGCGACGGCGCGGCCGCGGATGGCGCCGCTGGCGGTCAGCGGGCCGGCGACGTCGGCCTGGACTTGGCGGTTGTTCCAGCTGCCGACGCTGGCGTTGACGTAGCCGGTCAGCTCGCGGCTGGTGGCGTGCTTGCGCACCAGGTTGATCGAGGCGGACGGGTCGCCGGCGCCGGTCATCAGGCCGGTCGCGCCGCGCACGATTTCCACGCGCTCGTAGATCGACACGTCGGCGATGGTCTCGCCGGCGCCGCCGGCCAAGGTCCAGGCGGTCGGGACGGCGTCGATCTGGTAGTTCTTGATCTCGAAGCCGCGGGCGTTGAACGTGTTGCGCACGTCATCGACCTGGTTGGCGGCGACGCCGACCGTGTTGACCACGACGTCGGCGACGGTGCGCATGTTCTGGTCGAGGATGCGCTGGGCGGTGACGACGGTCACCGACTGCGGCGTCTCGCGCAGGGTCAGGCCCAGGCCCGTGGCGGTGTCGATGCGGTTGTTGATCGTGTACGAGCCGGTGACGACGACGGCGTCGACGTCGGTGGATTCGGTCTGCGTGGTCGTCTGGGCCTGAACCGACGTGGCCAGGGCCAGAACCGCGCCGCCTGCAAGCAGCGTAATCTTCAAGGACATCATGCCCATCCCCAATAAGGGCGCGGGTCTCGCACACACACAACGCGAAGCGAGAACGGGCGCCGAAGCTCCGAGACACCGGGCTGCCCGGCGATTGGTGGCCTAATAGCGACGACCAGCGCGATTGCAAATGACTCGCAATTCCTTACGGGCAAGCTTTTCTCAGCTGTGACTTTTCGGCCGCTCTGTCCGTGTCCGGCCGTTCTTCCGATCGAAGTGCCGATCTCCTCTTGAAAAACAAGCCATCATGTAACATTTGAAATTACATGAAACGAAGCGGTCGCCTCTCCGTCGCCTTGCATCTGCTGCTGCACATGGCCGAGCGCCCAGACGATCCGATCGTCTCCGAGCGCCTGGCCACGTGGGCCGACACCAATCCGGTGGTGATCCGCCGCACCTTCGCCGGTCTGCGCGAGGCGGGGATCGTCGCCTCGACCAAGGGTCACGGCGGCGGCTGGCGTCTGGCGCGTGCGCCGGCGGACATCAGCCTGGGCGAGATCCAGGCGGCCCTGAACGAGCGGCTGCTGACCCACGCCCTGATCGAGGACACGCCCGGCTGCCTGGTCGAGCGGGCGGTCAACGCCGCCCTCGACGAAGCCATGCGCGAAGCCGAGCGCCTGCTGCACGAACGCCTGTCACGCCTGTCGCTGGCCGACCTCGCCCAGGACGTCGCCGTCCTGTGGGCGGCGGACCCGCGCCCCAAGAAGGACCATCCCCATGCGCCATGACGTCATCATCGTGGGCGGCGGCTTCGCCGGCCTGTCGGCCGCCATGCAACTGGGCCGCGCCCGTCGCCGGGTTCTGGTGATCGATGCCGGCCTGCCGCGCAACCGCTTCGCCGACGCCTCGCACGGCTTCTTCGGCCACGATGGCAAGGCCCCGGCCGAGCTCTTCCGCGAAGCCGCCCGCCAGGTCGCCGCCTATCCGACCGTGGCGTTCGTTCCGGGCGAGGCGTCCGCCGCCGCCCCGGATGGCGAGGGCTTCGTCGTGAGCCTGGCCGATGGGCGTATGGAGCGCGGGCGCAAGCTGGTGCTGGCCGGCGGCGTCGTCGACCACCTGCCCGAGATTCCCGGCCTGAAAGAGCGCTGGGGCGCGAGCGTCCTGCACTGCCCCTACTGCCACGGCTACGAGATGCGCGACCGGGCGCTGGGCGTGCTCGCCAACCACCCGATGGCTCCACACCAGGCCGAGATGCTGCCCGACTGGGGGCCGACCGCCTACTATACGCAAGGCCGGTTCGAGCCCGACGCCGAGAGCCTGGCTGTCCTGGCCCGGCGCGGCGTGACCCTCGAGCGCCAGCCGATCGTCGCGGTCCTGGGCGCGGCGCCGGCCATGGAGGCGGTGCGCCTGGCCGATGGCCGGGTGGTCACGGCCGAGGCGCTGTTCGTCGCGCCGCGCACCACCTTGGCCAGCCCCTTGGCGGAGCAGCTGGGCTGCGCCCTCGACGAGGGCATGCTGGGGCCGGTCATTCGCGTCGACGAGATGAAGGCCACGACGGTCAGCGGCGTCTTCGCGGCCGGCGACGCGACGCGCAGCATGCACAACGCCACCTTCGCTTCGGCCGATGGCGTGATGGCGGGCGTCGCCGCCCACCGCGCCCTCATCCAGGAGGACGGCGCGGCTAGGGCAGCCGCGTAAGCCGCAGGTCCTGATAGTCGTAGCTGAAGTCGGCCAGGGGCGAGACGGCCTTGGCCACCGCCGAGACGACCTTGCCGTCGCGGACGTCGAAGGTGATGAAGGCGTCCTCCTGGGTGCGGTCGTCGAAACGGGTCATGAAGGTCTCGCCGTCGAAGGTCAGCAACTGGCCGCGCAGGGCCAGGGTCTTGTCGAACGCGATCTTCAGGCCCTGCTTCCGGCCCTTGCCCGCCAGGCTGACGGTGACCGTGCCGTACCAGGGATCGCGATAGACCCCGGCATAGGCCGCCAGCGGCAGGCTGGGCTTGGCGCCGCCGGCGGTCGGCGTGGCCATGGCCTCGTGATCCTTCAGCGCCTGGGCCTGGCTCGTCGCCTGGACCCGCTTGCTGGAGGCGATCCAGTCGAAGTCGCTGCGGCCCTGCAGCCGGTCGGGACCGCCGAAGCGCAGCGCGCGCAGCACGGGGCTTTCCTCGGCGTTGGTCATGATCATCACGCCCGACTTCCGGCCTGGCAACAGCGCCGTGTACGAGATGAAGCCAGCCAGGCCGCCGGTGTGCCACAGCATCCGCTCGCCGCGATGATCCTGCACGAACCAGCCCAGGGCATAGGCCTGCATCGAGGGGCGGACGGGATTCTCCTCGATCGGGCCGTCCGACGAACTGGTCAGGGTCTGGGGCTTCCACATCTCGCGAGCGGCGGCCTCGCCCCACAGGCGCTTGCCGTCGGGCGTCGCGCCTAGGGCCAGCTGAGCCAGCATCCACTGGCCGATGTCCTTGGGCGTGGAATTGACCCCGCCGGCCGGACCGGCCGCATCGAAGCTGGCGTCGAACGGCAGGACGGTCTGGGGACCCATGCCGCGGATCGGCGGACCCAGGCGGGCGTGGGGTGAAGCGCGGCGGGCGCGGTCGACCAGGGCTGGGCTGGAGACGGTGCTGGTCATGCCCAGAGGTTCGAAGATCCGGGCCTTGATCATCGCTTCCCAGGTCTGGCCGGTCACCGCCTCGATCACCGCCCCGGCGGCGACATAGAGGACGTTGTCATAGGCGTAGCCGCCCCGGAACTGGCCGCCGATCGGCAGGTATTTCAGACCCGCCACGATGTCGGCGCGGGTGTGGGTCGGGGCCGGCCAGATCATCAGGTCGCCGGCGCCCAGCGTCAGGCCGCTGCGATGGACCAGGAGGTCGCGGACGGTCATCAGCTTGGTGACGACCGGGTCGCTCATCTGGAAGGCGGGCAGATACTTGGTGACCGGCGCATCCCACTCGACCTTGCCCTCCTCGACCAGCATGGCCAGCAGGGCGGCGGTCATGGCCTTGGTGTTGGAGGCGATGCCGAAGACGGTGTTCTCGTCGCAGCGGTCGTTCGTGCCCAGCGTCTTGACGCCATAACCCTTGGCCAGGGTGACCTTGCCGTTCTCGACCACCGTGATCCCCAGGCCCGGCTGGTCGGGGAAGGCGGCCATGACGTCCTGGGCCAGCTGGTCGATCGACGCGGCGACCGCGCCGGTGTCCTGGGCGAAGGCGCGAGGGCCAAACGCCGCCAGACCCGTGGTCGCCAGAGCCGAGACGAGGGCGGTGCGGCGGGTCGTGGCGAGCATGGAGGCGTCCTTACGGTGAAGGTCGCACGCTATGCCGAGCCTCCGTGGCCGGACAAGGGCGGAAGGAGACCTAGTTCCCGCCATCCAGCAGCCGCCGGGCGATCACCTGCGCCTGGATCTCGCCCGCACCCTCGAAGATGTTGAGGATCCGCGCGTCGGCCAGCAGGCGGCTGGCGGCGTATTCCATCGCAAAGCCGTTGCCGCCGTGAATCTGTAGGGCGTTGTCGGCGGCGGCCCAGGCGACGCGGGCGGCGATCAGCTTGGCCATGCCGGCCTCCAGATCGCAGCGCTTGCCCTCGTCCTTCTGGCGGGCGGCGTAGTAGGTCAGCTGGCGCACGCCCATGATCTCGGCGGCCATCATCGCCAGCTTGTTGGACACCCGCGGGAAAGCGAAGATCGCCTGGCCGAACTGGTGGCGGTCCAGGGCGTAGCCGAGGCCGGTCTCCAGCGCCGCCTGGGCCACGCCGATCGCCCGGGCGGCGGTCTGGATGCGGGCGCTCTCGAAGGTGGCCATCAGTTGCTTGAAGCCCTGGCCCGGGACCCCGCCCAACAGGTTCTCGGCCGGCACGGTGAAGCCGTCGAACCCGAGTTCATACTCCTTCATGCCGCGATAGCCGATCACGCCGATCTCGCCGCCGCTCATGCCGTCGGCGGGAAAGTCGTCGCCTTCGACGCCGCGCGGCTTGGGGGCCAGCAGCATGGAAAGGCCGCGATAGTCGGTGGTCGCTGGGTCGGTGCGGACCAGCAGTGTCATGACGTCGGCGCGGGCGGCGTGGGTGATCCAGGTCTTGTTCCCGGTCACGACGTAGTGGTCGCCCTCCAGCACGGCGCGCGTGCGCAGGGCGCCCAGGTCGCTGCCGGTGTTCGGCTCGGTGAAGACAGCGGTCGGCAGGATCTCGGCGCTGGCGATCTTCGGCAGCCAGTACGCCTTCTGCGCGTCCGTGCCGCCGGTCAGGATCAGCTCGCCGGCGATCTCCGAGCGGGTGGCCAGAGAGCCAACGCCGATCCAGGCCCGCGACAGCTCCTCGGACACCACGCACATGGCGGTCTTGCCCATGCCGCTGCCGCCGAACGCTTCCGGGATGGTCAGGCCGAACACGCCCAGGGCGCCCAGCTCCTCGACCAGCTCCATGGGAATAAGCTGATCCTTCAGGTGCCAGTCGTGGGCGAAGGGCGTGACCTTCTCCTCGGCGAAGGCGTGGAACTGGTCGCGGATCATCTCGAAGGTCTCGTCCAGGCCGGTCCGCTCCAGGGTGGGTCGGCCGCGCCCGTCTGACAGATGCTGGGCGATACGCGACTTCACGGCTTGCGTGCCGCCCTCGACCATCAGCTTCATCAGGCCGTTGGAATAGAGCCGGTTCAGCACCGCGCGATCTTCGACGAGGTGGGCGGGCCGAACGATCTCGCCCTGGTTCATCGGCACGCCGCCGACCAACTGGGCGCAGTATTCGGAAAACAGCAGCTGGGCCAGCAGGGCCTCGATTTCGCCGAACTGGCCTTCGTCCTGCAGCCGCTCAGCCCAGCCGGCGACCTGGTTCATCAGCTCGGCATAGGCCGCGTACCAGCCATAGCCGTGGACGCGATGCTGGTGGACATCGGCCAGCTTGCGGTCGACCTTGCCATTTTCCGCGGAAATGTGAGCCAGCACCTGGGGTTTGGCCTCGGCCACGAACAGGCTGGCGGAGTCGGCCGCCTCGCGCAGCAGGCCCAGCAGGCCGGGCAGGACCAAGGTTTCCGATTGGCTTGCCGTATGCGTCATGCTTGCTCCCCCGCATCAAACGGTTGTTTTCTTCGCACCCTGGCGCTTTTCGCATTCGCGAGCAATGCCGCGCTGCAGCAAACGGAAGCGAGATCACCATGCTCACGGTTCACCACCTGAACGAGTCGCGCTCGCAGCGGATCCTGTGGCTGCTGGAGGAGCTGGGTGTCTCCTACGAAATCGTTCAGCACACGCGCGATCCCAAGACCCGCCTGGCCCCGCCGTCGCTGCTGGCGATCCATCCGCTGGGCAAGTCGCCGGTCATTGTTGATGGCGACCTGACTGTCATCGAGTCCGGCGCGATCATCGACTACCTCATTCGCCGCCATGGCGAGGGACGGCTGGCCCCCGACGCGGCGAGCGCCGACTACGACCGCTATCAGCAGTGGCTACACTATGCCGAAGGCTCGGCCATGCTGCCGCTGATGCTCAACATGTATGTCGGCCGCCTGGGCGAGGCCGGCGCGCCGCTGCATCCGCGCATCCAGGGCGAGATCGCCAACCACCTGTCTTTCGTGAACGATCATCTGGCGGGGCGTGAGTTCTTCGTCGGCGAGGACCTGACCGGCGCCGACATCCAGATGAGCTTCGTGCCCGAGGTCGCCAAGGCCATGGGCAAGCTACTCGACTACCCGCACATGGCCGCCTGGATCGCGCGCATGCACGACCGACCGGCCTGGAAGACGGCGCTGGACAAGAGCGGGCCGTATGCCCTGGGGGCTTGAGGCGGCCCCTTCCAAACTTTTTCCCACATGAACGAAACCTGCTGCCGCGCTTCCGGCAGCCGTTCAGCTTGGGCCTGTCATGGTCTGTCTCACGGGGTTGCTGACCCCGGAGACATTCAAGGGACCAAGACCATGACCAGCAAGATCAAGACCATCACCCTGACCCTCGGCGCCGCCGCCACGGCCCTGACCCTGGCCGCCGCGCCGCAGGCCTACGCCATCGACCAGAAGCTGGGCGGCGTCGTCGGCTGCAACGCCTCGGGCTCCAAGCAGGAGGTCGGCGCGGTGCTGGGCGGCCTGCTGGGCGGCCTGGCCGGCAACAAGATCGCCAAGAAGGGCGATCGCGGCACGGGCACCGCCATCGGCGCGGTGGTCGGCGCGGGCGCCGGCTCGCTGGTCGGCTGCAAGATGCAGAAGAGCGACGCGGCCCAGGAGGTCGGCGGGATCTACAAGTCGGGCGGCTACCGCTACGCCCAGACGGTGCAGGCTGCGCCGCTGGTGAAGATCGAGAAGAAGTACGTCACCCGCTCGACCGTCAATCTGCGCGCCAACGCCTCGACCTACGGCCAGCGCCTGGGCGCGGTGAGCTCGGGCGCCACGTTCCAGGCTCTGGGCCGCACCGGTGACGGCAAGTGGATCCTGGTCGGTCAGGACGGCGTCGGCGTCGGCTACGTCAGCAGCGCCTACGTCTATCGGGCCTAAGCCCCAGCCTTTCGGGACGCGGCCGATCCGTCCCTCAGGCCGTGTCCTCGAAGAGAGCCCGTCCGGTCCCCACCGGGCGGGCTTTTCGCGTCTAGGCGAGCGCGCTGATCCCGCCCAACCAGGTCTGCCAGACCACGACCAGGGTCCAGTGCAGGATCACGGCCGGCCAGATGGAGCCGGTCTTGAAGCGGGTGATCGCGCAGCCCAGGCCGAGCACAGCGCAGCAGGCCAGGAAGTCCGGGCGCAGGAAGGTGGGCGCGGCGGCGGGCAGGAAGGTCAGGGCCTCGACCACGTGCCACAGAGTGTAGAGCGTGGTGGAGACGGTGATCGCCAGCCAGGGGCGACGGGACTCCCCGGGGCCGGGCGTCAGCAGGCCGCGGAACGGGATCTCCTCGCCGAGGGCGGGGATGAAGAAGACCGTCAGCATCCGTAGCGGCAGGCCGGGCTGGGTGGGCGTCAGGTGATAGAGCCCGGTCGTGAATCCGATGGCGGCCATGATGGCGAGGGTTGCGGTGAAGATGGTGGCGCAGAACAGCCAGCCGCGCGACGAGGGCAGGGTGCGGAGGCTGGTGGTCAGTCGTCGTCGATATCTCACCAAGTCCAGCATCATCGCCCAATACTACCGTTTCCCCGACGAAAGCCGGGGCCCAGATTCATCCTGAGCGGTTTGGGTGGGCGCGCCTAGCAGCCTCGCGTGATTTGAGACGTCCGTGTGTTCGATCTGGGCCCCGGCTTTCGCCGGGGAAACGGATTGGGCTTAAGTCCGCCACCGCAGCGTCTGGTCCCGCACCGGGTTCACGAACGTTCGCCCTTCCTTCCGGCTGGCGTTCCACTCGCGTTTGCACTGGTGGTACCAGCGGGCCTGCTGGTCGGCGTCGCCCACCCACATCAGGGGCGGATTGCACTGCAGCCCCGGGGTCTGGGCTTCGACGATCTTGCCGTCCTGGCGCAGGAAAGCCCGCGCCGCCACCCGGATCACCGGATGGAAGGCCGTGAAGGCCCAGTGATCGGACCACATGATCTGGTTCATGCGGGTCTTCTTGGCATTGATCGGCGTCATCGCCGACAGGGCCAGCACCTGCTTGTCGCCGACGACGACATGTTCCCAGCGCAGGCCGGGCAGGCGGAAGGTGATCTCGGTCAGCGGCTCGCCGCCCAGGATGGCGTAGGCCTTGGAGTTCTTAGACGGCTCGTGCCGCACCATGGTGAAGCCGGCCTCGGACGGACAGAAGCTCTTCTTCTTCTCGTGCTGGCTGGTCTTGGTGCGCCACCACCACTGCTGGTGCACGAACGGGCCGTGAGCGGGGTCGATCAGGCCCAGCACCGCGTGGTCGATATGGATGTCGTAGTCCAGGTGATCGACCAGCTTGGGAACGCCCGTGACGCCGGGAATGGTCGGCGGCGGTTCGGGCGGCTGGCCGTCGAAGCGCGGGTCGGACGCCATCCAGATCCACACCAGCCCCTGCTGCTCCAGCGTCGGATAGCGGCGCACGCGGACCTTGGAGATGTTGAAATCGCTGTCGGCGGTCAGGGATGGGATCGACTTGCAGGCCCCGTCCGAGCCGAAGCGCCAGCCGTGATAGGGGCACTCGACGCTGTCGGTCCCGTCGGCCTCGCGGTGGACCTTGCCAGCCGACAGGGCCGCGGCGCGGTGGGGGCAGATGTCGCGCAGGGCGTAGACTTGGCCGGCGCGGGTGCGGCCCAGCAGCACGGGCTCGCCCAGATATTCGCGCTTCTCGGCCTTGCCGGGTTTCAGGTCGGGCGACAGGCAGGCCACGTACCAGGCGTCCCAGCAGAAACCCTCGCCGAACTTGTCGGGCAGGGCCTTGCCTGAGCGGATTTGGGCCGGGCGGGGTTTGTGGAGCGCGGCGGCGTCATCGGCGGGCGGCATGTGGAGATGGCTCGGACAAGGGGTGGAGAAAAACGCCGTCACTCAAGTCTCATGTCGCAGAACATTGCGACAGTCAGGCAAGCCGGTCCTGGGAACGAATGCGCCGGCTTGCTCAAGCTTTAGACGTCACCGCGCCGCCGCGGTCTCAACCAATCGCTGATAGAAGCGCACCATCCGTTCGACATTGGCCAGGCCGACGTGCTCGTTCGTGCCGTGGATCATCTTGGTGTCCTCGACCTTCAGCACCAGCGGCTGGAAGCGATAGACGTCCGTAGCCACGCCGCCCATGTAGCGGCTGTCGGTGCCGGCGGTGACCAGGCCGGGCACGACGGGGGCCTTGCTCTCGTCGGCGGCGAGGCCGGCGATGGTCTTCCAGGCGTCGGAGTCGGTGGACGACACGCTGGACGGCTCGTCCGGGGTCTTGGTCCAGGTGAGCTGCACGGGCAGGTCGCCGACCGCGTCCTTGGCCCGCGCCATCACCGTGGCCGAGGTGTCGCCGGGGGCGATGCGATAATTGATCCAGGCCGTGGCGTCCTGGGGCAGGACGTTCTCCTTTGGCGATCCTTTCAGCATGGTTGGGGCGATGGTTGTGTGCAGCATGGCCGCGCCGGCGGGCGTCTTGGCCGTGACGTCGACCAGCAGCGGCGAGAACAGCCAGGTGTTGGCCGCGAACACCTTGACCACTGGCTTGGCGTGCGGGGCGATGGCCTTGAGCATGTCCGCGCCGGGTCCCTGGAACTTCATCGGGAAGGGCTTTTCGGCGATGGCGAGGACCGCCTTGGCCAGCGTCGCGACGCCGGTCTCCTTGGGCGGCGCGGACGAGTGGCCGCCAGTCGCCGGGGCCACGACCTTCATCGTCGCATAACCCTTCTCGGCCGTGCCGATGATGGCGGCGGCCTGGCCGGTGACGGGGTGGTCGGCGACCACCACCATGCCCTCGTCCAGCACGAACTGGGCCTTGATGTTGCGCGACTTCAGGAGGGCCGCCGCCGCCCGCGCCCCGACGCCGCGCACCTCCTCGTCATGGCCGCTGACCACGATGACGGTGCGCACCGGCTTGAAGCCGCTGGCCGCGACGCTGTCCAGCGCCTCGAACAGGGTCACCAGCGAGCCCTTGTCGTCGATCGCGCCGCGGCCCCAGACCGCCTCGCCGGTGACGACGCCAGCGAATGGCGGATGGGTCCAGGCGCCTTCGCTGCCCGGCGTCACCGGCACCACGTCCTGGTGGGCCATCAGGATGATCGGCGGCAGGGCGGGGTTCGAGCCGGTCCAGGTGTAGACCAGGGTGTGGCCGGCCACGACCTCACGGGTCATGACCTTATGAGCTTGCGGATAGGACGCTTGCAGCCAGGCGTGCAGCTTGTCCCACTCGGCCGGCTGGTCCTCGGCGGGGTCCTGATGGCTGATGGTCTGGAAGCGGATCGCCTCGCCCAGGCGGGCGGCGGCGCGGGCGACGTCGACGGGCCGGGCCGAGGCCAGGTTCGCCGCCTTGGGATCGGCCGCCGCCGGGGCTTCGAACGTGGCGGTGCGCACGGCGACCACGCCGGCGACGACCAAAACGAGACCTACGGCCGTCAACGCGACCTTACCCACGACACCCATCTACGCCTCCCCCAAACGCTTGTTGGAGCGGACTGTGCGGTGGGGGGCGAGCGTTGGCAAGCCGACGTTACGTCAGGCCCGGTACCGCGCTTCCAGCAGATCGATATCCCGCACGATCTTGCGCGCCGACTCGCTGCTCAGGGTCCGTTCGCGCGACAGCTTGAAGATCGCGTCGCGCTCGGCGGTCAGGCCCACGACGCGCAGTTGCAGCTCGATCTCTTGGAGCTTGCGATTGACCGCCGCCTCGTCGGGGGTGTGCGGACGGCCGTCGATCCGTTCGCGATAGAGCTCCATGACCCGGGTTGAGGCCTCCACATAAAGGTCGGCGTCGGCGCGGCCTTCGCCCAGGGCGTGCTGGGCGGTCTCGATCGCCTGGATGGCAGCCTGGGCGGCGGTGGCGCGGGCCTGGTCGATCTCGGCCTGGTGCGAGGGCTCGGGCGGCAGCTCCAGGTTCCGCAGCACGCGCGGCAGGCCCACGCTGGCCACGACCAGCGACACCACGATCACCCCGGCGGCCAGGAAGATGGCCAGATCCCGAGCCGGGAAGGCGGTCCCGTCGGTCAGGGTCAGCGGCAGGGTCAGAACACCGGCCAGGGTGATGGCCCCGCGCACGCCGGCGAACGACATGGCCGCCACCAGCCGCCAGTCGACCTTGCGCGCCGGCTCGCCGCGGCGGCGGGCCTTGAACAGGGTCAGGCGCAGCGAGGTCCACACCCAGGCAAAGCGCATCAGGCCAAGCGCCGCGCTGATCGCCAGGACATAGATCGCCAGCCACCAGACCTCATGGTGGCCGGTCATGCGCACGGTGTTGGCGGCGCCGTTGAGGATGCCGGGCATCTGCTCGCCCAGGAGCACGAAGATCACGCCGTTGGCGGCGTATTGCACGGTGTCCCACACGGCGGCGCGGCGCACGCGGGTGGCGGCCAGGGCTTTGCCCGAGCTCTCGACGAAGCCCATGGTCACGCCCGCCGCGACGGCGGCGAGGATGCCCGAGCAGTGGAAATGTTCGGCCACCAGATAGGCGCCGAACGGGATCAGCAGGCTGGTCAGGATCTGCGAGCCGGTGTCCTCGCCCAGCTTGCGCCCGACCTGCTGCTTGGCCCAGGTCACGGCCCAGGTGACGCCGACGCCGATGGCGAGGCCTCCCAGCGCCACCCACAGGAAGGTCAGGAAGGCCGACTGGATCGAGAATACGCCGGTCAGCATGGCGGCGACGGCGAAGCGCATGCACACCAGGCCCGAGGCGTCGTTCAGCAGGCTTTCGCCCTCGAGAATGTGCATCATCCGCTTGGGGATCGGCGCGCGGGCGGCGATGGCCGAGACCGCGATCGGGTCGGTCGGCGAGACGATGGCAGCCAGCGCGAAGGCGACCGGCAGCGGCATGGCCGGGATCATCACGTGGATCAGCCAGCCCAGGCCCAGTACGGTCAGCACCACCAGGCCCAGCGCCATCTCCAGCACGATGGCGCGGTCGCGCAGCAGGTCCTCGCGCGGGATCCGCCAGCCGTCCAGGAACAGCAGCGGCGGCAGGAACAGAAGGAAGAACAGGTCGGGCTTCAGCTCGACGGTCGGCACGATGGAGATCGCGATCAGGGCGCCCAGGGCGATCTGGACCAGGGGCAGGGGAAGGCGGGTGAACCGCGCCAGGGATCCGCTGACGATGACCGCGAACAGAAGAAACAGGATCGTGACGACAGTGTCCAAAACGCCTCCGGCGTTGAGAGCCGCTTACCGCTGCGGCTGGCCTCGAGGTCTTCAGACTAGGGGACCAAGCTGGGCAAGATCAAACGAAGCTTCCCTGAAAACGCCCAAAAAGGTTGGAACCGGCATCGCCGACAAGGCGTAGTCCTTCGGTGAACCAGAGGATCTCGATCATGGTCGACCATCGCCGCCTCGCCTTGGGCGTCGCCCTAGCCGCTCTCCTGGGGGCGGCCGCCTGTTTCGAGCAGAAACCCGCCGAGCCCGCCGCCCCGGCCGAGACCCGCTCGGTGGCCGGCGCCGAGGCCCCCGAGCCGCCATCGGCCGCGCCCGCGGTCCCGGCCTCCAGCGGCGAGACCGTCGGCGGCGACGGCTCGCAGATCACGCTGAACGCTCTGAGCGAAGCCGATGTCGAGGCCAATCCGCTACAGGGCGAGCTGGCGTGCAGCTTCGGCGGCGCCGGCGCGACCCCGCCGCTGCTGCTGGCCAAGGGCGATGTCGGCACGAAGGACGCCGCCTTCGGCCTGGTGAAGGTCGGCGACTATGTCGAGCGCGTCGCCCAGCCGGGCGGCTTCAACGCCATCGTCAAGGGCGGGACTTTCAGCGGCCAGGGCAAGACCGTCGTCATCGCCCTGACCGGTCCGGCCATCGGCGGCGGAGAGTCCCCGCCGCGTCCGGCGACCCTGACCTACCAGCGGGCCGACGGCGCCAGTCGCGTGTTCACGGGCCTGTGGACCTGCGGTCCGTAGTCAGACTCCAAACGTCACCAAGCCGCGTTCGTCGATCTTCCAGGCCGGGTTCCAGGCGACCTCCCAGGCGTGGTCGTCGGGATCGGCGACATAGCCGCGAAAGCCGCCATGCACGGGCGCATCGCCTTGGCGCAGGAGGCGTCCGCCGTGCGCGGCCAGCCGGTCCAGCACGGGTTGGACGTCGGCCTGCTCGGGCACGTTGTGCGCCAGGGCGAAGGCGCCGGGGCGCGCCAGGCCGGGGCGCTGCATGTCGTCTTCCAGGCCGCGGGTCAGCCAGGTCCCCAACATCAGGCCGTTCATCTGGTAGAAGACGATCTCGTCGTTCTCGAACACCGGCGTCCAGCCGAAGCCCTCGACATAAAACCGCCGGGAGCGCGCGACGTCCGCCACGCCCAGGGTGATCACCGAAATCTGCTGCTGCATGGCCGGGCTCCTCGTTCGTTTCGTGGGCTACTGACGCGTTAAGCCCGGAAGGCGCGCCGGGGTTGCGCTCCGGGATGACAAGTCGAGGGCTGCGGGCTAAGCCGCTTGCACCGGCCGTCGCCGGGGAGATCGAGCCTTCGTGAGCGTCCAGTCCGGCCCCGTCCTCGTCTATGCGCCCGATCGGGGGATCGGCGACCTGATGTGGCACCTGCCGACCATCCGGGCGATCGCGGCGACGACGCCGGAGGGCCAGGTGGTGCTGGTCGCGCGGCCGTCCAGCCGCGCCGCCGAGGTGCTGGCCGTCGAGCCCAGCGTGGCGCGCGTGCTCTATGCGCCGCACTACAAGGACAGGCTGAAGGGCGTGCGCGAAACGCTCGACTTCTACCGCCTGTGCCGCGCCGAGCGACCGCGCGCCGTCTGGATCCTGGAAAAGATCGACCGTCCCGCCATCGCCGCTTTCCTGGCCGGCGTCCCCGAGCGGCGCGGTTTCGGGTTGGGGCATGGCCAGGAAAGCTTCCTGACCACCGGTCCGTATCTGCCCAAAGCCATGCGCTCCGCTCACCGGATCGACAAGCTGTCGGCTTTCGAGGCGGTCCATGGCCTGACCATCGCCAGCCGCGAGCCTGCGCTGAAGCTGGATCCCCAGGCGCTGGAAGTCGTGAAGGCTCGATATGCCGACCGTCCCGGTCCGTGGTTGGCCTTGGGGATCGGGGCTAGCGAGCCCGCGCGCACATGGCCGGCCGAACGCTTTGCGGCGGCGGCGGCGCAACTCTCCGATCTGTTCGGCGCGGTGTTCTGGGTCGGCGGGCCGCACGAGGCGCACACCGCTAGCGCGGCGGTCGGCGATCTGCCGGGCAATGTCGTCGCCTGCGACCTGCCGCTGGATCAGTCGGCGGCGTTGATCTCGCTATGCGCGGGGTTCCTGGGCAACGACTCGGGGGCGCTGAACGTCGCCGCCGCGGTCGGTACGCCCTGCGTGGGGCTGATGGGCACCGCGCCGGTGCCGGCCTATTCACGCTGGCTCTCGCGCCTGGACGGCGGGGAGGGGCGGATCGCCGACATCACCGTCGATCAGGCGGTCGCCGAGGTGCGTCGGCGGTTTGAGTCGGAAGCCTGGGGCGATACGCGCCCTTGAGCCTTCGCGCCCCGCGTTGTATCGGGCGAGCCAGAGTTTTCTTATCATCCATCAAGGACGACACATGGCTGGCGACTATCACCGCGGCGAGATGGACATTCACGAACAGGCCGCGACCTACGTGGCGTTCGGCAAGATGACCAAGTGGGGTTCGCTGGGCGTCGCCGTCCTGCTGCTCTTCATCACCCTGCTGTTCTGCACGGGCGCCGGTTTCATTGGTAGCGCTATCGCGTCCTTCGTGCTGCTGGCCGGTGGGATCTTCTTCCTTCGCGCAAAGCCCGCTCCGGCCCACTGACACCGGTGGACATCGGCATAATTTTTCTCTGATCCGCAGATCTTGCCTCGACAAGAGGCAAGACTATCCCCTACAGAGCGCCCCATCCTGTTGACCAAACAGTGCTCTGGGGAGGGGTATGCCGATGGCCGTTATTGCCGTCACAAAAGAGACCCGCGCGAACGAAACGCGGGTCGCGGCCACGCCTGAAACCGTCAAGAAGCTCGGCGCGGCCGGCTTCTCGGTGGTGGTGCAGGCGGGGGCTGGGACGGCCGCGTCCTATCCCGACGCCGATTACGAGGCGGCGGGCGCCAAGATCGCCAAGACCGCCAAGGACGCCATCAAGGACGCCGACGTGCTGTTCAAGGTGCGCGCGCCCGAGGCCGCCGAGATCGCGGCCCTGAAGAGCGGCGCGATCGTCGCCGCCGCCCTCAATCCGCACCAGGACAAAGAGACGCTGGACGCCCTGGCCAAGGCCGGCGCGACCGCGATCGCCATGGAATTCATCCCGCGCATCACGCGTGCGCAGGTGATGGACATGCTGTCTTCGCAAGCCAACCTCGCCGGCTATCGCTCGGTGATCGAAGGCGCCGAAGCCTATGGCAAGGCCCTGCCGATGATGATGACCGCCGCGGGCACCGTCGCCGCGGCCAAGGTGTTCATCATGGGCGTCGGCGTCGCCGGCCTGCAGGCCATCGCTACGGCTCGCCGCCTGGGCGCGGTGGTCACCGCCACCGACGTGCGTCCGGCCACCAAGGAGCAGGTCGAGTCGCTGGGCGCCAAGTTCCTGGCCGTTGAGGACGAAGAGTTCAAGAACGCCCAGACTGCCGGCGGCTACGCCAAGGAAATGTCGAAGGAATATCAGGCCAAGCAGGCCGAGCTGGTTTCCTCGCACATCGCCAAGCAGGACATCGTCATCACCACGGCCCTGATCCCGGGCCGCGCGGCTCCGAAGCTGGTCAGCGCCGCCCAGGTGGCGTCGATGAAGCCGGGCTCGATCCTGGTCGACCTGGCCATCGAGCAGGGCGGCAATGTCGAAGGCGCCAAGCTGAACGAGACCGTGGTCACCGCCAACGGCGCCAAGATCCTGGGTCACGCCAACCTGCCGGGCCGCATCGCCGCCGACGCCAGCGCGCTCTACTCGCGCAACCTGGTGGCGCTGGCGACCCTGTTCGTCACGAAGGAAGGCGCGTTCGAGCCCAACTTCGAGGATGAGATCCTGCAGGCCGCCGTCGTCACGCGTGGCGGCGCGATCGTCCATCCGAACCTGAAGACCGCCTAACACCAGCATTGAAAGGGAGGCTCCCATGGAAGCCGTTGACCCCACCGTGTTCCGTCTGGCGATCTTCGTGCTCGCCATTTTCGTCGGCTACTACGTCGTCTGGAGCGTGACGCCCGCGCTGCACACGCCGCTGATGGCCGTGACCAACGCCATCTCGTCGGTGATCATCGTTGGCGCCCTGCTGGCCGCGGCCGCGCATGGCGCCGATAGCGACCTGGCCGGCGGCGCCGTCGCTGGTTCGACCTGGATCTCCAAGGGGGCTGGCGCGATCGCCGCGGCCTTCGCGGCGGTCAACATCTTCGGGGGCTTCCTTGTCACCCAGCGCATGCTGGCGATGTACAAGAAGAAGTCGAAGTAAGCCGCGAGAGCTGGGGGAAATCACATCATGAACGCCAATCTCGCCGCCATTCTCTACATCGTCTCGGGGGTGCTGTTCATCCTCGCGCTGCGCGGCCTGTCCAGCCCCGTGACCAGCCAGGCGGGCAACCGTAACGGCATGATCGGCATGGCCATCGCCGTCGGCACGACCCTGGCCACCCTGTGGAGCCAGGGCGCGCTGGACGTCGTCACTCTGGGTCTGATCCTGGGCGGCGTCGCCGTCGGGGGCGCCGTGGGCGCGATCATCGCCCGCAAGGTCGCCATGACCTCGATGCCGCAGCTGGTCGCCGCCTTCCACAGCCTGGTCGGCATGGCCGCCTGTCTGGTCGCCGTGGCCGCCATCTACACGCCCGCCGCCTACGGCATCGTGGGCGAGGACGGCGCGGTGCACCTCAACAGCCTGATCGAGCTGTCGCTGGGTCTGGCCATCGGCGCCATCACCTTCACCGGTTCGGTCATCGCCTTCGCCAAGCTGAACGGCAACATGGGCGGCGCGCCGATCCTGCTGCCGGCCCGTCACCTGCTGAACATCGCCATCGCCCTGGGCATCGTCGCCCTGGTCGTGGTGCTGGTGATCAGCGGCGGCGAAGCCAAGTGGGCCTTCTGGGGCATCTTCGCCCTGTCCTTGCTGATCGGCGTCACCCTGATCATCCCGATCGGTGGCGCGGATATGCCCGTCGTGGTGTCGATGCTGAACAGCTATTCCGGCTGGGCGGCGGCGGCCCTGGGCTTCACGCTCGAGAACACCACCCTGATCATCACCGGCGCTCTGGTCGGTTCGTCGGGTGCGATCCTATCCTACATCATGTGCAAGGGCATGAACCGCTCGTTCGTCTCGGTGATCCTGGGCGGCTTCGGCGCCGACGCCGCAGCCGCGGCCGGCCCTGGCGGCAAGGTCGAGAGCCGTCCGGTCAAACAGGGCAGCGCCGACGACGCGGCCTTCATCATGAAGAACGCGTCCAAGGTCATCATCGTCCCCGGCTACGGCATGGCCGTCTCCCAGGCCCAGCACATCCTTCGCGAGATGTGCGACAAGCTGAAGGAAGAGGGCGTTGAGGTGAAGTACGCCATCCACCCCGTCGCGGGCCGGATGCCGGGCCACATGAACGTGCTGCTGGCCGAGGCCAACGTCCCCTATGACGAGGTGTTCGAGCTGGAAGACATCAACAGCGAGTTCTCGACGGCCGACGTGGCCTTCGTGATCGGCGCCAACGATGTCACCAACCCGGCCGCCAAGACCGACCCGACCAGCGCCATCTACGGCATGCCGATCCTGGACGTCGAAAAGGCCCGCACGGTCCTCTTCATCAAGCGCGGCATGGCCTCGGGCTATGCCGGCGTCGAGAACGAGCTGTTCTTCCGCGACAACACCATGATGCTGTTCGGCGACGCCAAGAAGATGGTCGAAGGCATCGTGAAGGGGCTCTAAAAGCCGCTTCCGTACTGAAGACGACGAAGGCCCCGGCAGCGATGCCGGGGCCTTTTTCGTGACGCTTTCACGCAGAACAAAGGCCCCAGGGTTACCTGAGGCCTCTGTCGCGGGGTGGGGTGGGGTTGGGAAAGCGGGTCCAGCGATCACTTGGCGGCCAGTTCCACCGCCTTGACGTGGGCGGCGTAGGCCAGGGCCTGGCGCTGGGCGGTCGGCAGCTGGCGCTCGGCCTGGCGGTGGGCTTCGGCGACGCACAGGCGCAGCGGCATTTGCAGGTCGCCTTGGCGCAGCTTGTTGCGGCACAGGGTCTCGCCGGCAGTCTCGACGCGAGCCTTGAAGATCGCGGCCTGGGCCGGATTGTTCAGGTCGAGATCGGCGAACGAGATGGTGGCCGAGGCTTGGCGTTCGCTGGCGTTGGCGGCTTGGGTCAGGCCCAGGACCGGAACGATGGCCAGGCTCAGGGTGGCGGCGGTGGCGATATTGGCGACGATCTTGCGCATTTGAAGTATCCCTCTGGTTTGGCGCTTGTTTCGTGCGCCGATGAATACTGTGTACGCTCAAGAGTTCGTGGAATCCCGTTACGTCTCGGTCATGACGCGTAATTAAGAGAGTGACCTGAAGTTCATGAAGTGAACGCTTCGTAATGTTTGGCGAATACTTCGAGCCCGCGTCGATCGGGCATGGTTAGCAAATGGTTAAGCTGCCCCGCTTCCGCCCCATACGGACGTCATAGAGCCCGGCCATTCATGGGCCGGCATTCACCGTCCCGAAAGGTCAGGCATGGGATCAGGACGCCCGCGCGGGGCCCGTCCCGGTTGACCGAAGTCCGAGAGGAAGCGGTTTTGAATTCGAAGAGCCTGGCCGTTCAGTCTCCGCACCTGCGCGTCGCCTTCTTCGCCATGCTGGGTGTCGCGGCGATGGCGGGGGCCCTGAACGGCGCGATGGCGCTGGGAAGCTGGGTCGCCGAGACGACGACCGCGCCGGCCGCTGCGCCGCCTGCGCCCAAGGTCGAGGCGCCCGAGCCGCCGCCTCCGCCGCCGCCGGCCTACCAGTTCGACGCGCCGCTGCCTGGACGTGTGGTCAATTCGCCGTTCGGCCTGCGCCAGATGCCTTGGGAAGAGAACGGCCGCCTGCACGAGGGCGTCGACATCGCCGCGCCCGGTGGGGCCGCGGTCAAGGTCGCCGCCGACGGCGTGGTCAAGGCCGTCGGCGTCAGCGGCTCGTATGGCCGTTTCGTCGAGGTCATGCACAAGGGCGGCCTGACCACCACCTACGCCCACCTCAAGGCCCCGGCAGCCGGCGTCAAGCGCGGCGCCTATCTCAAGCGCGGGGCCACGGTGGCCTATGTCGGCAATTCAGGCCGCTCGACCGGCTCGCATCTGCATTTCGAGCTGCGCAAGGGCGACAAGCCGCTGAACCCGACCCTGTTCCTGGGCCGCAGCTTCGCCGCCGCCGACGACCTGCCGCTCAAGGCCGCGGGCCGGGTGTCGCGCAAGGTCCGGGTGGCGACCGTCTCGCGCTGGCCCGACAGCGTGGTCAAGGCGCGCGCCGCGAAGGGGGAAGCGATCGACGGCGTGAAGATCACCCGCACAAAGTCCGGCCGCGTTCGTGCGCAGATTCCGGTCGTCGTCGGATAAACCGCGCTTCCCGTCTCGACGCGTCACGAAGCGGCACTACATTGAACGCCATGATCCAGTTTCTCGGTCGGGGCGTCGCGGGCCTCGCGCTTCTTCTTGTGTCCTATATCGCCGTCGGCGGCGTGGTCAGCGCGTCAGGCGCGCCGCATCCGCGCGGCCAGATGGTCGAGATCGCGCCGGGGCGCACGCTGCGCCTGGTCTGCGAGGGCCCCAGGAGCGCCCGCCCGGTCGTCTGGCTGGAAGCAGGGGCCTTCGGCTTTGCCGCCGACTGGGGCGGAACCCAGGAAGCCCTGACCGCCGCCGGCTGGCGCTCTTGCGCCTATGACCGCGCTGGCATGGGCTTCTCGCCGAAGGGGCCCAGCCCTCGCGACGGGGTGGCCATCGTCGAGGACTTCGAGAAGCTGGTGGATTTGTCGGGCGAGCCGGGGCCCTACATCCTGGTCGGCCATTCGATGGCCGGCCTGCGGCTGCGCGAATATGCCGGCCGGCATCCCGACAAGGTCGCCGGTCTCGTCCTGGTCGACGCCGCCACGCCCGAGGCGGCGCTGGACCAGCGCATGCGCGGCTTCGTCAACAAGTTCGCGACCATCTCCAAATGGGCCGCGCGCGGGGCCTCGCTGGGCCTCTACAAGCCGCTGATCTACACCCGCCTGGGCGACAAGATCGACCTGCCGCCGGCCGCCAAGGCCGAAAAGCGCTGGGCCTTCGCCAATGGCCGCCACAACCGCACCGCCGCCGAGGAGGTGGGCCTGTGGGCCGAAGCTTCCGAGCAGGCCGCCAAGCAGCCGCAGTTCGACCCGAAATGGCCTGTGGCCGTGGTCACGGCCGGCCCTGTGACCGGCCGTGAGGACCGCAAGGCCATGCAGGCTGCGCCGGCGACCCGCTCGCAGCACGGTCTGGTCGACCATGTCGAGGCCGCCACCCACACCCTTCTGATCGGCCGCCGCTTCGCCGACCATATCGTGCGGGCCGTGGCCTTCGTGGCGGATGCGGCGAAGAAGGGCTGATCGGCTACCGGCGCTCGTCGTCGAGATAGGCGGCCAGCTCTTCCGGCGCGCCGGTCGGGAAGGCCGCCTTCAAGTGATCGAGAAACGCCGAGACACGGGCGCTGAGCAGTCGCCGGGACGGGTAGAGGGCCCACAGGGCGATCTCCCGGCCGTCGACATCGCCCCAGTGCGCCAGGCGGCCGGCTTTCAGGTCCCTGCCAACCAGAGAGATGGGGAGCCGCCCCACGCCGACGCCGGCCAGCACCGCGTCGCGCACCATGATCATGGATGACAGTCGCAGCACGGGCTCCACGGCGAGGCAGGACCGTCCCTGGGCGGTGGTGATCTCCCAGGTCTCGGCCCGGTCTCCAAGCCCGCGCACCACGGCCCGGGCGGGTGAGCCGTCTTCCGGCCGCGCCACGTCAGGGCGGGCCACGACCACCAGGCGATCACGCAGGAACGCCCGGCCGACCAGCGTCTCGTCGGCGGGCGGGTTCACACGGATCACCAGGTCATAGCCTTCCTCCACCAGGTCGACGGGGCGGTCGTCGGTCGTCACCTCCAGCCGCACCTCGGGGAAGTCGCGGGCGAAGGCGGCGGCCAGCTTGCCCATCGCCGTCTGGGAGAACAGCAACGGCGCGCTGATCCGCAGGCGGCCGCGGGGCGACTCGCCGCCGGATGCGATCGCCGCAGCCGCCTCATCCAGCTCGGTCAGCAGGGCGCTGGTCCGCTCGAACAGCGCCCGGCCTTCTTCGGTGAGTTTCAGCGCCCGCCCGCCGCGTTCGAACAGGCGCAGAGCCAGGCTGGCCTCCAGCTCGGTGACCCGGCGCGACAGTGTGGCTTTGGGACGTCCCGCGGCGCGGGCGGCGCGGCCGAAGCCGCCATGGCGGGCGACCAGATTGAAGTCAGCGAGAGCCAGCAGATCCATGTGTTCCGCCAGTGAGACGAAGCGTCCTTATATAGAGGCTATTGGCCCTTATGTGGATCAGCCATTTTCCGGGTGTCTTCACTGACCAAACCGGAGAATTTCCCATGACCATCCTCGTGACCGGCGCCACCGGCCGTATCGGCCGCCAAGTCGTCCAGCAACTGGTGACGCGCGGCGCCGACGTTCGCGTGCTGACCCGCGGTCCCGCCAAAGCCGACTTCCCGGCCGGGGTGGACATCGCCAAGGGCGACCTGCTCGACATCGACGCCCTGCGCACGGCCTTCAAGGGCGTGCGCACGCTGTTCCTGCTCAATGCGGTGGCCGGCGACGAATTCACCCAGGCGCTGATCACCCTGAACATCGCGCGCGAGAGCGGCGTCGACCGGGTTGTCTATCTGTCGGTGATCCACGCCGACCGTTTCGTGAACGTGCCCCACTTCGCGGTGAAGTCCGGCGCGGAGCGGATGATCCAGCAGATGGGCTTTTCGGCCACGATCCTGCGTCCGGCCTACTTCATCGACAACGACCTGATGGTTCAGGACGTGATCCTGAACCACGGCGTCTATCCGATGCCGATCGGAGCAAAGGGCGTGGCCATGGTCGACGGCCGCGACATCGCCGAGGTCGCGGCGATCGAGCTGGTCCGTCGCAACCAGGCCCCTGGCGCGCTACCGAACGAGATCATCAACCTGGTCGGTCCGGACACCCTGACGGGCTCGGACTTGGCCGCGATCTGGTCGCGGGCCCTGGACCGTCCGGTCGTCTACGGCGGCGACGATCCCAGCGGCTTCGAGCAGAGCTTGGCGGCCTTCATGCCCCGGTGGATGGCCTATGAGATGCGTCTGATGGCCGAGCGCTATGTCAGTGACGGCATGGCGCCGGAGGCTGGTGACGTCGAGCGCCTGACCCGGATGCTGGGCCGTCCGCTGCACGGCTATCGCGACTTCGCGGCCCAGGTCGCCACCCAGCGCGGCTGAGCCCCAAAACGACGAAAGCCGCGCGGAGCACCGCGCGGCTTTCGAAGGTCTTCGGCGAAGAGGGGCCTGGATCTACCGGGCGGGCTTCTTCGGCATCGGCAGCAGGCCTTCGCGCTGGGCGCGCTTGCGGGCCAGCTTACGGGCGCGACGGACGGCTTCAGCCTTTTGGCGAGCGCGCTTTTCCGACGGCTTCTCATAATGCACGTGCCGCTTCATTTCGCGGAACGAGCCTTCGCGTTGCATCTTCTTCTTCAGGGCCTTCAGCGCCTGATCGACGTTGTTGTCGCGGACGAAAATCTGGACCAGGGGTATCTCTCCATTCGACAGCCCGACCAATATTCCCAAGTCCCTCTTGAGGGGCCGGGCGGGCGAACAAAACCGGGTAACCTGAGAGGGGTTCTCCCAGGCGATGAGGCGGGGCTGATAGCAGAGCGAGGAGCCGCTGTCCATGCGGGACGCGGCCTAAACACCAGTGTAGACTCGGATTTATGACACAAACCGCTTCCGCCGCCGCTCAAGCTTCCGGTCCCGCTGGCGAGTCCTGGGCCGACACGGCCGAACAGCGCGTGCTGGACGAGGCTTTGCGCCTTGCGCCGCGCCTGGGCTGGAACGCTGGCTTGGTCAGTCGCGCCCTGGCGGCGGCGGGTCTGTCGGATGCGGAAGGCCAATTGCTGTTGCCGGAAGGCGCGCGCGATCTGGCCGCCCTGTTGTCGCGGCGCCACGATGCGACAGCTTTGAACACGCTGGCGACCTTCGATGTCGCGGCCCTGAAGATTCGCCAGCGAATCCGCGAGGGCGTCGTGGCGCGACTCGATGCGGCCCAGCAGCACGCCGACGTCATGCGGCCGCTGGCGGCGTTCCTGGCCTTTCCGACCAACCTGCCTCTGGCGTCGCGACTGACCTGGGAATCGGCCGACGCGATCTGGCGCTGGGCCGGCGACACGGCGACCGACGAGAACCACTATTCGAAGCGGGCGATCCTGTCGGGGATTCTCGTTTCGACCCTGGCAGTCGATTTGGCCTCGGGCCGAGCCTCGGCGCTGACGCACCTGGACGCCCGCATCGACAACGTCATGGCCTTCGAGAAGTGGAAGGCGGGCCTGAAGCCGATGGACCTGGCCGCAAGCGCGGTCGGCGCGCTGGCGCGGATGCGGTACGGGAAGGCTTAGTTTCTGCTCCCCCGCTATGCGGGGGAGCAGAGAGTGGAGCCTTAGCCCCCGAACGCCGCTGTCAGGCGGTCGAACTGGGCCTGCACGGGGCGCGGGGCCTCTTCGTTCGGTGATTCCACGTACATGCGCTGGTCCAGCCGGCGCACGCGCTCGTACAGGCGCTCGGAGCGCTGCAGCAGGTTGGTGAGGCCGAAGGGCAGCTCTTCCACCGCGGGGGGGGCGCCGGCGGCTTCCAGGTTCAGGCGATAGCTCTCCGCACAGGCGGCTTCCGGCAGCATCTCGCCCTCGCGCACGGCGCGCTGGACCAGCAGCCAAGAGGCCAGCTGCATCAGGCGGGTGGTCAGGCGCATGCTCTCGGTGGCGTAGTCCAGCGCAGCGTTGCGCGAGAGGACCTTGCTGTCATGGCGTCCGGCGCCGTCGAGATAGGCGGCGGTCTCCTCGACCAGCTGCATGCCTTCCTCGAACGTCCGGTCGAACAGTTCCGATCGCGCGAAGTCCTGGATCACTCCAGCGCGCCAAGGCGTGTCCGCAAACGCGTTCACTTCGGTCATAGCTACTCAATGCCCCTCGAAAGGCCGCGAGGACGTCTCGCTCAGCGAACGGACTGCAACGCCCGTGCCAGAACTTCCCGTCCCGTTGCGACCCACCCCCGACCTTCTCACGACAAGATGCGTCCGCGTTCGGATGAGCGCTTAAGACGCCAGTAACCTCACCGAAACCTTAAAAGACCCTTAGACGAGCGCTAGTCCAGGCGACCAAACAGCGCATTGGCCGCGTCGCGACCGGCTTTCTTCTTGGCGAGCTGGGTCTTGGTGCGCTCGATTTCGGCCTGCAGGGCCTCGATCCGCTCCTCCAGTTCCGTGACGCCGTAGACCTCGAGATCCTCGTGGGTCGTCTCGTTCAAGGCGCCGCGCGTGAAGGCGCGGGGTTCCGCAGGCTCTTCGAACATCGGCTTTTCTCCCTTTTCCGTCCGATATCTGACGCCTACCTAGGTTCCAAGGCAAGCGTGACGAGGAAACCGGCCATGAGCCAGACGATGACGGCGATCGCGATCGAGGGCGGCAAGGGGGCCGCAGACGCCCTGAAGGCCGTGGAGCTGGAGCGTCCCGTACCGGGACCGGGCGAGATCCTGATCAAGGTGGCCGCGGCCGGCGTGAACCGTCCCGACCTCCTGCAGCGCCTGGGGTTCTACCCGCCGCCGCCGGGTGCGCCGGTGACGCTGGGCCTGGAAGTGGCGGGTGAGGTCGTGGTCGGCGCGGGCCGCTGGAAGGCCGGCGACAAGGTCTGCGCCCTGCTGGGCGGCGGCGGCTATGCGCAATACGCCGTGGTCGACGCCCGCCACGCCCTGCCGATCCCCGAGGGGCTGGACCTGATCCACGCCGCGGCCCTGCCCGAAACCGTCTTCACCGTCTTCGCCAATGTGTTCGAGCATGGCGCGCTGAAGGCTGGGGAGACCCTGCTGGTTCATGGTGGAACGTCCGGAATCGGAACAACCGCGATCGCCATGGCCAAGGCGGCGGGCGCACGCGTCATCGCCACCGGCCGCGGCGCCGACAAGAAGGCCAAGGCGCTCGACCTGGGCGCCGACATCGCCGTCGACACCAAGGCCGAGGACTTCGCCGAGGTCGTCAAGGCGGCCGGCGGCGCTGACGTCGTGCTCGACATGGTCGGGGCCAGCTATTTCGAGAAGAACCTCGACGCCCTCAATACCGGCGGCCGCATCGTCTACATCGCCAGCCTGGGCGGCTCGACCCTGGAGGTCCCGGTGATGAAGATCATGCAGAAGCGCGCGGTGATCACCGGCTCGACCCTGCGTCCCCGTTCGTCCGACGAAAAGGCCCGGCTGGCCGCCGAGGTCGAGCGCATCGTCTGGCCGTGGGTGGCGGCTGGCAAGCTGAAGCCGCTGATCGACGCCACCTTCCCCCTGGCGGACGCGGCCAACGCGCATGCGCATCTCGAGGCCGGCGAGCATGTCGGCAAGGTGGTGATGACGGTCGACTAGTCCTCGTGAGGTTTCCCGCCCGCTCAATAGAATAGGGCAGGAACCCAAACCTCCCCGTTCCCTTTCCGGAAGAACGGGATTATAGCTTTTGCAACATCCCGCCCGGCCGAAAGGCCGGGCGCCGTCATTTCTGGAGGACCGATGTCCGACATTCTGATGCCCAAGGCGACCGCCGTCTGGTTGGTGGACAACACCTCGCTCAGCTTCGAGCAGATCGCCGACTTCTGCGGCCTGCACCCGCTGGAAGTGCGTGGCATCGCCGATGGCGAAGTGGCGCGCGACATCCGCGGCGCCGACCCGATCGGCAACGGCCAGCTGACCCGCGAGGAGCTGGACAAGGCCCAGGCCAAGCCGGAATACCGCATGAAGGCCCAGGTCAGCCGTCACGCCGAACTCTTGAAGCCGCAGAAGAAGGCTCCGCGCTACACGCCGGTGTCGCGCCGTCAGGACCGTCCGGACGCCATCGCCTGGTTCCTGCGCCACCACCCCGAAGTGACCGACGCCCAGATCTCCAAGCTCTTGGGCACCACCAAGGCCACGATCGAGCAGGTCCGCGCCCGCACGCACTGGAACGCCGCCAACATCAAGCCGATCGACCCGGTGACCCTGGGCCTGGTCGGCCAGCTGGAGCTGGACGCCCTGGTCAAGAAGGCCGCCGAGAAGAAGGCCAAGGACGACCTGAAGAAGGGCATCCTGCCGGAAGATCCCACCCTGCGCCCCGCCGCTGAAGCCGGCCAGTTCGAGCCCGAGGTCGAGGAAGAAGAAGTCGACTTCCGCGCCAAGCGCGGCGAGATCAAGGCCGAGGACGTGTTCGGCAAGGCGACGGCTTATGTCGACGAGGGAGACGGGGGCTAGGTCCCGCTTCCAGGTTGGAAAAAGCAGAGGCCCCGCTCCTTGCCGGAGCGGGGCCTCGTGTCTTTCAGCGATATTGCTGGCTAGTGCATCCTGGCCCTGAGGCCTTCGATCTCTTCCTTCAGCCTCAGCTTCTGGCGCTTAAGCTCCCTAAGCGTGGTTCCGTCGCTACTGGGTCTACTGGTCTCGTCCTGGATCTTGCGATCAAGGGTCTCGTGACGGGTCCCAAGCTCGCGGATACGGGATTCGATGGCCATGGCTCTCGGCTCCTTGCTGTTGGAGACCAAAGTGAACACCGGCTGCGCGGCGCTGTCAGATCACATATGATTGCACTCGGCGGCGCTTGACGTTGCCGATCTTGCTCCTAGGCCGGACGAAAATTCACCATGACGGACGCTCCGAAGACGGCAGAAAAGCCCCGCCTGGTCGTGGGAATCTCAGGGGCTTCGGGCGTGATCTACGGCATCCGGGCGCTGGACGCCTGCCGCGATCTGGGCGTTGAAAGCCACCTAGTCGTCTCGAAATCGGCGGTGCTGACCCTGCAGCAGGAGACCGGCCTTTCGGCCGCCGCGCTTAACGCGCGGGCAGATGTCGTCCACCGCGTGAGCGATATCGGGGCGGCCATCGCGTCGGGCTCGTTCCGCACCCTGGGCATGGTCGTCGCGCCCTGCTCGGTGCGGACGATGAGCGAAATCGCCACGGGCGTGACGTCCTCGCTGCTGAGCCGGGCGGCCGACGTGACGCTGAAGGAGCGCCGCACCCTGGTGCTGATGGTGCGCGAGACGCCGCTGCATCTGGGCCACCTGCGCACCCTGACCAAGCTGGCCGAGATGGGCGCGGTGATCGCCCCGCCGCTGCCGGCCTTCTACGCCAAGCCCGCCAGCATCGCCGAGATGGTCGACCAGTCGGTGGGCCGGGCGCTTGACCTGTTCGACCTGTCGTGGACGCCGGTGAAGCGCTGGGGCGAGGACCTGCCGACCCTGGCCGGCTTCGCGTCGGACCTGGGCGAAGGTTAACGGCGATGCGGTTCTGGGACTGGGCGCTGAAGGCCTATGCGCGACAACCGGTCGCAGACGCCTGCCTGCACCTGCAGGACGCTCACGGCCAGAACGCGCCGTGGCTGCTGTGGGCCGCCTGGATGGCGCAGGAGGGGCGTAGCGCCGACCTCAAGGCCGCCGCCAAGCTCATGCGCGCCTGGGACGTCGAGATCGGCGCGCCGCTGCGGAGCGTGCGCCGCGCGCTGAAGCCTCCGCGTCCGCCGATCGACGAGACGGCCAAGGAAGGGCTGCGCGATGCGGTCAAGGCGGTCGAACTGAAGGGCGAGCGCGTTCTGATGGAGAGCCTGGAGGCGCTGAGCGAACCGGCAGGAAGCGCCACGGCGGTGCTGGACGGTCTTGTCGCCGCGACCGAGGCGTCGGGCGACCCGCCGCGCCGCTCGGCTCTGGACGCTCTGGCCCGCGCCCTTGAGGACGATCACGGCTAAGCCTTTACGGGCCGTCAGCCTTTGCTATCTAAGAGCCTTAGAGGGGCCACTCGAGACATGTTGATGAACGACGATGATCCGTCGGACGACACCGACATCGCGATCGAACGTCGCGTCGCGGACCTGCGCGAGGAGCACAAGGACCTGGACGACGCCATCGTCGCCCTGGAAGAGCGCTACCAGCCCGACATGCTGCAGATCGCCCGCCTGAAGCGCAAGAAGCTGGCCCTGAAGGACGAGATCGGCCGGCTGGAAGACCAGCTGACGCCGGACATCATCGCCTAGGCCGCGTAGCGCGCCTCGATCTCGCGCACCGTCTGCAGCAGGCTGCCGGGCGTGACCGGCTTTTCCAGCCGCGCGTCGGCGTGCTGGTCGGACTTCAGCAGGCGGGCGTTGACGCCAGAGGCCATCAGGGTGGCGGCCTGGGGGCGGGTGCGGCGCACGGCGCTGACCAGCTCACCGCCGCTCATGCGCGGCATCGAGTGGTCGGTGATGACGAGGTCGGGCGCAAAGCTGTCCAGGGCTTCGAACGCGGCCTGGCCGTCGGCGCACAGCATCACGTCGAAGCCAGCCTCGCTGAGGGTGATCTGGTAGATCATCGAGAGGACGGGGTCGTCCTCGGCGATCAGGATACGCTGCATGGGAAGCCCGCCGATCATGCTTAACAGAGTATGAAATCTGTATCTCGGCATGCCGGGCGGAGTCGCCGTGCGATAAGGTCGCATGACCGGCAGTTGTCAGGCTGTCGCTTTGCGCTTCCGCAGGAAGACGGCGGCGTCGGCTTCCGCCAAGGCCGTTTCCGGGTCGCCGCCGGGCTCGATCTCGCGCACGCCGTACGAGATGTGCAGCGGGACCGACCACTCGCCGAACTCCACCGGTCGCGAACGAACGGCCTCGGCCAGCATCTCGCCCTTGGTCAGGGCCATTTCCTTGTCGGCCTGGCATAGCAGCACGGCGAACTTGTCGCCGCCCATACGGCCCACGACATCGCTTTCGCGGACATTGGCCAGCAGGCGCTTGGCCACCACCTTCAGCGCCTCGTCGCCGGCGGCGTGGCCGAAGCGGTCGTTGACGCTCTTGAAGTTGTCCAGATCGAAGAACAGCACGCTGGCCGAAGAGCCCGAACGCTGGGCGAAGGCGGCCACGCGCTTGGCCTCGCGCAGGAAGGCGCGACGATTGAGCACGGGCGCCAGGGCGTCCATGTCGGCCAGGCCTTGCGCCTCGTTCAGGCGCAGCTTCAGCGAGGAGACTTCGTTGCGCAGGTCCTCGATCTCGCCCATCAGGGTCTGCAGGGCCTCGACGACCTGGGGCGTCATGTCGGCTTCGGAGAGGCCCAGGAACGCGGCGCTGTCGGGCGCGGCGACCTCGCGCGCGACGACCTGAGCCCCCGCGCGAACGAGGGCCCGCTTGCGGATGGCGGCGAAAGGTTCGGTCCGGGCGCCGGTGATCTTCATGAGGCCTTACGCGTGAATCGCTATTGCACAGCTTGGCTATGGTTAACGGGAACGGCGTTCCACGCAAATGGGGCGCTTTGACCCACAGGCTTTGCGCCCAGGACTTGACCCCGTCCAGTGCGCGAAACGGCGCAGGTCGGACGGTTCTTTACGCAGCCTCGTGTCGTTTTGGGCTTGCATGGCGGGTGAGGCGCGCATACGGGGCGGCCTTCATTCGCCGCCTCAAGAGCCGACGTCATGACCACGCCTCCCGTCGCCATCATCATGGGCAGCCGCTCGGACTGGCCGACCATGAAGGGCGCGGCCGACGCGCTCGACGCCCTGGGGGTCGCTTACGAGGCCAAGGTGGTCTCGGCCCACCGCACGCCCCAGCGCCTGTTCGACTTCGCCACGGGGGCGGAGAAGGCCGGCTACAAGGTGATCATCGCCGGAGCCGGCGGCGCAGCGCATCTGCCCGGCATGGCCGCGTCGATGACCAATCTCCCCGTATTGGGGGTGCCGGTGCAGTCCAAGGCGCTGAGCGGGCTCGATTCCCTGCTGTCGATCGTTCAGATGCCGGGCGGCGTGCCGGTGGCGACCCTGGCGATCGGCGAGGCCGGGGCCAAGAACGCCGGCCTGCTGGCCGCCCAGATCCTGGCGCTGTCGGACGCTGACTTGAACCAGCGCCTGACGGCCTATCGCGCCGCCCAGACCGACAGCGTCGCCGAGAGCGTCGAGGACTGATTACGATGGCTGACTTCCCGCTCGTTCCCGGATCGACCATCGGCGTCCTCGGCGGGGGACAGCTGGGCCGCATGCTGGCCCTGGCCGCCGCCCGCCTGGGCTTCGACGTCGTCATCCAGGACCCGGAGGAGGGCTCGCCCGCCGGCCGCGTCGCGGCTCGCCAGATCGTGGCGGCCTATGACGACCGCTGGGCGCTGAAGCGCCTGGCCGAAGCCAGCGACGTCGTCACCTACGAGTTCGAGAACGTGCCGGCCGACACCGTGGCCGAGCTGGCCGCCCTGGGCGTGGTGGTCTCGCCGGGCGCCAAGGCCCTGGCCGCCGCCCAGGATCGGGTGGTCGAGAAGACGTTCCTGGCCGAGATCGGCGTGCCGACCGTGGCCTTCGCCGCCGTCCACGACAGCGAGAGCCTGGCCGCCGCCGTCGCCAAGATCGGCGCCCCGTCACTGCTGAAGACCCGCCGCGAGGGTTATGACGGCAAGGGCCAGGCCTGGATCCAGAAGGCCGCCGACGCCGAAGCCTCTTTCGACAAGATCGGCCGCCAGGACGCGATCCTCGAGGCTCCCGCCGACTTCGGCCGCGAACTGTCGGTGATCGCCGCCCGCGGTCGCGACGGCGAGATCGCCTGCTATCCGCTCAGCGAAAACCACCACGAGGGCGGTGTCCTGCGCCGCACCGTCGCGCCGGCCAAGGTGACGCCAGCGACCCGCGACCAGGCCGAGGCCATCGCCGCCAAGATCCTCACCGCGCTGGACTATGTCGGCGTCATCGGCGTGGAGCTGTTCGAGCTGGAAGGCGGCAAGCTGCTGGTCAACGAGTTCGCCCCGCGCGTCCACAACACCGGCCACTGGACCCAGGACGGCTGCGAGGTCGACCAGTTCGAGCAGCACATCCGCGCCGTCGCGGGCTGGCCGCTGGGGCCGACCGCGCCGCACCACCATGTCGAGATGACCAACCTGCTGGGCGCCGATATCGACGCCTGGAAGAAGCTGGCCGCCGAGCCGGAAACCCGCGTCCACCTCTACGGCAAGGGCGAAGCCCGGGCCGGTCGCAAGATGGGGCATGTGAACCGCCTGCGGCCGCTGCGGGACTGATCTACCCCTTCGGGTAGAGAATGATCTGGGTGCAGCGGAACGCGGCCATCAGCTTGCCGGTGGTTTCGTTGATCATCTCCGCGTCCCAGACCTGGGTCGTGCGGCCGCCGTGCAGCAGCTTGGCCCGGCACAGCACCGCGCCCTCACGGGCGGTGCCCATGAAGTTGCATTTCACCTCGGCGGTGGTGAAGCCGCTGGCGCCCTCCGGCCAGACGGTCGAGACGCCATAGGCGCAGAGGATGTCGGCGACCGACAGCAGGGCGCCGGCCAGCAGGTAGCCGGTATGGGCGACCAGCTCGCTCCGCACGGGCAACCGGCCTTCGACCAGGCCGTCCTGCACATTGATTACCTCCAAGCCCAGCCAGCCGGGCAGCTTGCCTTCGTTGGCCTTGTTCAAGCCCTCCACGCTGGTGCGGTTGGACGTCATGACCATGGCGGTTCCCCCGAGGCGCTCTTAGGGCGCGCATGGCGGGCAAGCTAACGCAGGGGTGGTGGAATGATAGTCGTGACAACGCTGTCGCTCTCGGCTAGCGTCGGTCTCAGGGATTGGAAACGCGACCGTCAAAAGGCGGCGCTCCGGGGGATTTTCACGCCATGACTCCAGCTGAACTCAGCGTCGCCTTCTTCCTGCAGATGGCGGTGATCGTCGCCGCGTGCCGGGCCATGGGCTGGCTGGTGAAGCGGTTCTTCGACCAGCCGCAGGTGGTGGGCGAGATGATCGCCGGGGTGATCTTGGGCCCGTCGCTGTTTGGCCTGCTGGCCCCCGAGCTGCAAGCCACGCTGTTCCCCAAGGAGACCAAGTCCGTCCTCTTCGTCGGCGCCCAGCTGGGCGTTGGGCTCTACATGTTCCTGGTGGGCCTGGGCTTCCGCGCCGATCACTTCAAGGCCAACGCCCGGAGCGCCGTGGCCGTGTCGCTGTCGGGCATGGCCGCGCCGTTCCTGGTCGCCATCGCCCTGACGCCGTGGCTGATGAGCATGAGCCTGTTCGGCAAGGGCGTGCAGCCGCTGCAGGCCACACTGTTCATGGGCGCGGCGATCTCGATCACCGCCTTCCCGGTGCTGGCCCGCATCATCCAGGAGCGCGGCCTGACCAAGACGCCACTGGGCACCCTGTCGCTGTCGGCCGGGGCGATCGACGACGCCGGCGCGTGGACGGTGCTGGCCATCGTGCTGGCCAGCTTTGGCGGCGGCGCGGCCGTGGCGGTCAAGGCCATCGTCGGCGGCGGGGCCTTCGCCCTGTTCATGTTGACCCTGGGTCCGAAGCTGCTGGCCCCGCTGGGCCGCATCGCCGAGCGCGAGGGCAAGGTCTCGCCGGCCTTGCTGGGCGTGATCGTGGCGCTGTTCATGCTGTCGGCCTGGGCCATGGACGCGGTGGGCCTGCACTCGGTGTTCGGCGGTTTCATCCTGGGCGTGACCCTGCCGCGCGGCCTGCTGACCCGCGAGCTGACCAAGCAACTGGAGCCGCTGGCCCTGGCGTTGCTGGTGCCGATGTTCTTCACCTTCTCGGGGCTCAACACCCAGCTGACCATGGTCAACAGCTTCGGCCTGGCGGCCGTGGCCCTGGTGATCCTGGTCGGCTCGATCCTGGCCAAGGGCGTGGCCTGCTGGGGCGCGGCGCGCCTGACGGGCCAGGACAACGCCACCGCCATGGGCATCGGCGCCCTGATGAACGCCCGCGGCCTGATGGAGCTGATCATCATCAATATCGGCCTGCAGAAGGGCATTATCGGCCCGGCCCTGTTCTCGATGCTGGTGGTCATGGCCATCGCCACCACCCTGATGGCCAGCCCGCTGTTCGAGTTGGTCTACGGCAAAGCCGCCCGCGCGCGCGGCGAACTGGGGGCGCTGAACGAGGACGACGAAGAGGGCGCGCCGCCGGCGCTGGCGACGGCGCGCTAGGCGCTGCTAGGCTGCGGCCTCTGCACGGAGTCTCCCGAATGCGCTTTCGTCTCGCTTTGCTCGCCAGCCTGTCGATCCTGGCCGCGAGCCCGTCCCTGGCGCAGACGGCCTACGAGTCGGTCGATCCTTTCATCGGCACGGGCGGCGACGGCCACACCTTTCCCGGCGCGGTCGTGCCGTTCGGCATGGTGCAGCTCAGCCCCGACACCGACATCCTGCCGTTCAAGCAGAGCTATGCCCGCGCGGCTGGCTACCGCTTCGGCGATCCGACGATCCTGGGCTTTTCGCACACCCACTTCTCGGGCTCGGGCCATTCGGACCTCGGCGACATCCTGCTGACCCCGGTGACGGGCGAACCGAAACTCGAACCGGGCGAGGCCGACAAGCCCGGCTCGGGCTACCGCTCGCGCTACAGCCACGACACCGAGGTCGCCCAGCCGGGCTACTACGCGGTGACGCTCAGCGACAGCCAGGTGCGCGCCGAGCTGACGGCGGGCCTGCGCACGGGTCTGCACCGCTACACTTATCCGAAGGGCGAGAAGGCCCAGGTGCTGATCGACCTGCGCACCTCGATCTACAACTATCCGGGCAAGGTGCTGTGGTCGCGGCTGCGCGTGGCCCCGGACGGGACGATCACCGGCTATCGCGAGACGCGCGGCTGGGCGCCGGGCCGCAAGCTGTTCTTCGCCATCCGCTTCGACAAGCCGCTGGTGGGCCAAGCCTTCCATAACCGCGAGGCCGACATCCCCTACAAGGGCTTCACCCAGCCTGGGCGCACGCCCAACGACCGCGCCCAGGTGCAGGGTCGGGCGCTGGTCGGGGTGCTGGACTTCGGTCCGATCGATGGGCCGCTGACGGCCAAGGTGGCGCTGTCGTCGGTCAGTGAGGACGGGGCGATCGCCAACCTCGCCAGCGACGAGCCGGGCTTCGACTTCGACGCCCAGCGCGGCCGCGCCAAGGCGCTGTGGGAGAAGGCCCTGGGGGCGGTGGACATCGAGGCCCCGGCCCCGATGAAGAAGACCCTCTACACGGCGCTCTACCACACCCTGCTAGCCCCCAGCGTCTTCGCCGACGCCGACGGCCGCTGGCGCGGTCCCGACGACCAGGTGCACGAGGGCAAGCTGGATGGCCGGGCTTTCACCTTCCACTCGACCTTCTCGCTGTGGGACACCTTCCGGGCCGAGCACCCCTTGCTGACCCTGGTGCAGCCCGAGAGCTACACCAACGACGTGGTCAACTCGCTGATCGCCTCGCAGCGCGTCAGCCCCTACGGCCTCCTGCCGGTCTGGCAGTTCCACGGCCAGGAAACCTGGACGATGATCGGCTATCACGCCGTGCCGGTCATCGCCGACGCCTGGATGAAGGGCATCCGCGGCTACGACGGCAAGGCGGCCCTGGACGCCATGGTCAAGAGCGCGACCTACGCGCCCTATGGCGGCCTCGGCGACTACATGAAGCTGGGCTATGTCGCGATCGACAAGGAGCCGGAGGCCGCCTCCAAGACCGTCGAGTACGCCTATGACGACTGGACCATCGCCCGCATGGCCCGCGACCTGGGTCAGGCCGACGTCGCGGCGACCTTCGAGAAGCGCGCCGGCTTCTGGCGCAACAGCTTTGACGCCAAGACCGGCTTCCTGCGGGCCCGCAAGAGCGACGGCGCCTTCCGCGAGCCCTTCGACCCGACCGCGATCAACTACGGCTCGGACTATACCGAGGGCAACGCCTGGCAATATTCGTGGTTCGCGCCCCAGGACCTGGGCGGGGTGGTCAAGACGCTGGGCGGCGACGCGGCGACGGTGAAGAAGCTGGACGCCATGTTCGACTTCGACAATTCCAAGCTCGACTACTCCCACGCCGAGGACATCGCCGGCCTGATCGGTCAGTACATCCACGGCAACGAGCCCAGCCACCACGTGGCCTATATGTACAACTACGCCGGTGCGCCGTGGCGGACCCAGGAACGCCTGAGCCAGATCATCAAGACCCAATACAAGCCGACCCCGGACGGCCTGTCGGGCAATGACGACCTGGGCCAGATGTCGGCCTGGCTGATGTTCACCAGCCTGGGCTTCTATCCGGTCACCCCGGCCTCGAACGAATACGCCCTGGGACGTCCGTTCGTGGACAAGGCGGCGCTAAACCTGCCGAACGGCAAGCGTTTCACGGTCCGCACCGAGGGGATGAGCGACGCGACGCCGTACGTCGCCAAGGTCACCCTGAACGGCAAGCCCGTGACCCGGGCGTATCTCAAGCACGAGGAGATCACCGCCGGCGGCGAACTGGTCTTCACGATGAGCGCCACGCCCAACAAGACCTGGGCGACAAAGGTCGCGGATCGGCCGACCTCCATGACGGGGTATCGGTAGGGCCCCAACCACCATCGTCATCCCGCGCTTTATGCGCGGGACCCATCTGTCCGCCGCAGGTGCTGAGCGGAATTAAGCTCCCACGTGGAAGCTGAACTATGGGTCCCGCGCATAAAGCGCGGGGTGACGGCTTAGGTTGGTGGAATCCTAGTAAGGCAACTGCTCCGGCGGCGGCTGCGCTGGCGCGGTAGGCTGCAAGGTCTCCGCCGCTTTCGCCGCGGCTTCCAGCTCCGACGCCGCCCGGGCGAACTCGGCTGACAGGGTCTCGTAGTAGCCGTTGCGCGGGTCCGGCGTCGTCTGCGGCGCTGGGTCGGGCAGCAGCCAGGCGAAGTCGCGGATGGCCAGGGGCTGGTGGGCGGTCATCATGAAGCGCCGCCAGATGCTGGCCGGGATGTCGCCGCCGACCACCTTGTTCATCGGCTTCTCGTCGTCGTTGCCCACCCAGACGCCGGTGACGTAGTCCGGGGTGAAGCCCACGAACCAGGCGTCGCGCCAGTTCTGGCTGGTGCCGGTCTTGCCGGCGGCCGGCCAGCCGAAGGCGGCGCGCTTGGCCGTGCCCTGCGAGACCACCTTCTTCATCATCTTGACCATGATGGAGGCGTGGCTGATGTCGTAGACGCGGCGTTCGGCCTGCGGGGCCTGGTGCTGGAAGATCTGGCGACCGTCCTGGGTGACGATCGACTCGATGACGTAGGGCTCCAGCCGCACGCCGCCCTGCTGGAAGACCTGGAAGCCCGAGGTCAGCTGCAGCAGGTTCACCTCGTACGAGCCCAGCGACACCGACAGATCCGGACGCGGCGGCAGGCTGGTGATGCCGAAGCGGCGCACCAGGTCGCCGATCGCGGCGGGGCCGGCTTCCTTGCCCAGCTTCACGGCGATGGTGTTGGTGGAATTGATCAGCGCCTGTTCGACGGTCATCGGGCCGCGATAGCCGCCGCTGTAGTTGGCCGGCGCCCAGTCGCCGAACTTGACCGGCTCGTCGACGCGCACGTCGGTGGGCAGCACGCCCTTTTCGACGGCGGCGGCGTAGATGAACGGTTTGAAGGTCGAGCCCGGCTGGCGCTTGGCCTGGACCGCGCGGTTGAACGGACTTTCGCTGTAGCTGGTGCCGCCGACCATGGCCCGCACGGCCCCGTCGGCCGACAGCGACAGCAGCGAGGCCTGGGTCGCGCCCGAGCGGACGGTCTCCGTGGCCATGGTCTGGCGCACGACCTCGGCGCCCTCGTGCTGCAAGGTGGGGTCGATGGTCAGGCGCACCACCAGGTCGGGCGCGTTCTGGCCGGCGATCTTCACGGCCTCGGTGGTGGCGTAGTCCAGCACCCAGCCGTAGTCGCCCTCGTCCTGCAGGGCCAGCGGCGACAGGCGCGGGGTGTCGTCCAGGGCGCGGCTTTCCTGCTCGGCGGTGATCCAGCCCTCCTTGCGCATATTGGCCAGGATCAGGCGCGAGCGGGCCAGGGCGCGCTCCATGTCGTTGGTCAGAGCCAGGCGCGACGGCGCCTTGGGCAGGCTGGCCAGCAGGGCGGCCTCCGACAGGCTCAGCTGGCTGGCGGGCTTGCCGAAATAGGTCTGGGCCGCGCCGTCGACGCCGAAGGTGCCGGCCCCGAAATAGATGCGGTTCAGATAGAGCTCGAGGATCTCGTCCTTGCTCAGCACCTGCTCCAGCTTCCAGGCCAGCAGCATCTCCTGCAGCTTGCGCTTCATGACCCGATCCGGGGTCAGGAACAGGCCCTTGGCCAACTGCTGGGTCAGGGTCGAGGCGCCCTGGCGGGTCTTGCCGGCGCGGAAGTTGATCCAGGCGGCGCGGCCGATGCCCTGGATGTCGATGGCGCCGTGCTTGTAGAAGCGCTTGTCCTCGGCCGCCAGGAACGCCATCGGCACGTAGTTGGGCACCGAGCCCACGGTGATGCGCTGGCCATAGCGCGGGCCACGGGTGGCGATGACCTGACCGCTGCGGTCCTCGAAGCGGATGCCAGGCGCGCGATTGACCGCGAACAGCGCCTCGCGCGAGGGCAGGGGCGGGGTGTCCTCGAGATATTTGAACCAGACCCAGGCCGCGCCGCCGCCGGCCGCCAGCACCCCGACCACGAACGAGACCAGCAGCACGCCCCAGATCCAGCCCCACTTGCGGGCCTTCTTCTTGGCCGCGTGATGCTTCAGGTCGGCGCGGAAGGGCTCTTCCTGAAAAAGGAGGGGCGGAGGCGGGGGGGGCGGCGGATTGGGCGGCGGCGGTGCGGCCCAAGTAGGCGAGGCGCTGTCGGAGAATTTGAAAGGATCGCGCAGCGGGGCCTCGGGCGCCCAAGGATCATGGGCGGGGGGCGAGGGCGGCGGTGGCGGCGGCGTGCGAGGCGGCGGGTTTCCGGGGGGCGGGGCCTTGGGCGTCGGCGCAGGCGACAGCGGTTCCTGCCCCTGGCCTTGCGGCTTCTTGGGGGGATCCTTGTCGTCGAACTTGTAGGGCGGCAGCGTCCAGTCGTTCACGGTGCGTCGTCAGGCTCTGTTGGTCGCCGGGTCAATCGGGTTTAGGACGGCGCCATGACGCCACACAAATATTTCTGGCAGACGAAGACGCTCGTACAAATGACCGTCCCCGAGTGGGAAAGTCTATGCGATGGCTGCGGACTTTGCTGCCTCGTTCGCTTCGAAGACGAAGATACCGGCGAGATCATCCCCACGCGGGTGCATTGCCAGCTGTTCGACGAGCATCGCTGCCAATGCAAGGACTATCCCAACCGCCGCAAGACGGTGCCGGACTGCATCAAGCTGACGCCGCACAATATCGAGGACCTGGAGTGGATGCCCCCCTCCTGCGCCTACCGCCGGCTGCATGAAGGCAAGGACCTGCCCCAGTGGCACCCGCTGATCACCGGCGACCCCGACAGCACTCACAAGGCCGGCGTCTCCGTACGCGACCAGACCGTGTCGGAGCTGAGCTTTGTCGACGCCGAGGACGCCATGGACTTCGTGGCCACAGACCTGATGCGGGATCGTGGGGATGATCCTTACGATCCGGAAGAGGACTGAGCGCCCCCTCCGTCTCGATGCGTATTCGCATCGATCCACCTCCCCCGTTTCGCGGGGGAGGATGAGCGGCGTTCTCCTCCCCCCGTGAAACGGGGGAGGTGGCCCGGAGGGCCCGAGGGGGCGCTCTCTTGACCCCAGATACAGAAAAAGCGGGCCCGCAAACGCGGCGCCGGCTTTTCGTCGCCCTTACGGCGAGAAGCGTGAGCTTCTTACTTCTTGGCGGTGAAGCCAGCGAACTTGGCGTTGAAGCGCGAGACGCGGCCGCCGCGGTCCAGCATCTGGGCGTTGCCGCCGGTCCACGCCGGGTGGGTGCGCGGGTCGATGTCGAGCGCCAGGTTCGAGCCTTCCTTGCCGTAGGTCGAACGGGTTTGATAGTTCGAGCCGTCGGTCAGGGTGACGGTGATGAAGTGGTAGTCGGGGTGAATGTCTTGTTTCATGGCGGCGATCCAGTCCGACTAAGCCGGCGAGTGTGAATTGGGATAAGCGCCATCACACGCACGCGCGGGGTGGCCCTCGAAGACGGGCGGCTATAAAGAACCCGCGCGAATTTGGCAAGGGACTGTTGATGACCGACGTGAACGGCGGCGAGCAAAAGGTTGATGGCCGCCCCGGCGCGGGGGCCGCTCTGGTCCAGAACATGGCCGAGGCGGGCGCCAAGCGCGAGCGCCGCAAGGACATCCGCCCGCTCGTACACCTGCTGCCGTTCGTCAAGGCGCACAAGGGCGACGGACTGGCCGCGGCGTTCTTCCTGCTGTTCTCGACGGGCGCGACCCTGGGCCTGACGGCGGCCTTCAAGCAGGTGATCGACCACGGTTTCGCGCGCGGCGCCGAGGCCGACATCAATCGCGCCTTTTTGGGCCTGGGCGTCGTCGCCGTGGTGCTGGCCATCGCCACCGCCGCGCGATTCTTCTTCATCACCCGCCTGGGCGAGCGGGTCGTGGCCGACCTGCGCCGGGCGCTCTATGGCCATACCCTGTCGCTGGACCAGCAGTATTTCCTCAAGACCCGCACGGGCGAGGTGCTGTCGCGCCTGACCACCGACGTCACCCTGGTCGAGCAGCTGGTCGGAGCCTCGGCCTCGATCGCCCTGCGCAACACGCTGAGCCTGGTCGGGGGCCTGGGCTACATGGCGGTGGTCTCGCCCAAGCTGGCCGGCTTCATCGCCCTGATGGTCCCGGTGATCCTGGCGCCGATGTTCTTCCTGGGCCGCCGGGTGCGCAAGCTGTCGGTCACCGCCCAGGACCGTTTCGCCGACGCGGTCGGCTATGCCGGCGAGAGCCTGGACGCCCTGGAGACCGTGCAGGCCTTTGGCCGCGAGGGGGCATCGGCCGGTCGGTTCGGCGAGGCCGTCGAGACCGCCTATCGGGCCTCGGTCAAGCGCATCACGGCCCGGGCCAGCATGACGGCCATGGTCATTGTCCTGGCGTTCGGCGGCATCACGCTCCTCCTCTGGACGGGCGCGCGCCTGGTGCTGTCGGGCGAGATGACCGCCGGCACCCTGGCCCAGTTCGCCATGCTGGCGGTGATGACGGCCGGCTCGATCGGCGCTCTGGGCGAGGTCTGGGGCGACGTCCAGAAGGCCTCCGGAGCCATGGAGCGGATTTCCCAGCTGCTGAATTCGCGGCCGGACATCGCCGCGCCGCCCGCGCCGACGACCCTGCCGGTCCCGGCCAAGGGCGCGATCGCCTTCGAGGGCGTTACCTTCGCCTATCCGGGCCGTCCGGACCTGCCGGCCCTGAACGGCTTCGACCTGACCGTACAGTCCGGCGAGACCGTCGCCCTGGTTGGCCCCTCGGGCGCGGGCAAGAGCACCGTCCTGCGGCTTCTCCTGCGCTTCTACGACCCCCAAGTCGGGGGCATCCGCCTGGATGGCGTCGACCTGCGCGACGCAGAGCCCTCGGAGGTGCGCGAGCGCATGGCCCTGGTGGCCCAGGACTCGCCGCTGTTCTCGGGCTCGGCTCTGGACAACATCCGCTTCGGCCGCGCCGACGCTACCGACGACGAGCTGAGAGCCGCCGCCGACGCGGCCCAGGCCACCGGCTTCCTCTCGGCCCTGCCGCAGGGCTTCGACACCCCGGTCGGCGAGCGCGCCAAGACTCTGTCGGGCGGCCAGCGCCAGCGCCTGGCCATCGCCCGGGCCCTGGTCCGCGAGGCCCCGATCCTGCTGCTGGACGAGCCCACCAGCGCCCTCGACGCCGAGAGCGAGCGCGTGGTGCAGGATGCCCTCGAGCACCTGATGCAGGGACGCACCAGTATCGTCATCGC